>JBOFFO010000001.1:0-6878 GCA_051648665.1 Beijerinckiaceae bacterium
CGTGGGTCGCGCACGACCGATGCATAGCCATCAACGGTGACCACGAAACGATGCCGGGCAAGCCGCGCCAGTCCTAGCGGCTTTGAAGCTGGACATCGCTTGGCCATGCCTTCACGATCCATATTTGCGCCATAGGCGAAATACAGCGGCATGATTTTTACACAGTGTCAGTGGAGTGGTGGCGTATCGGCCACGGGCCGTTGGCCTGGATGGGCAGACTAAAACCGCAATCCGAGGGTGCCAGTCCGAACATGTTGGCGTGCCGATCGCCTGGCGCCAGTTGCAGCCATGCGATGGCGATGATCGCCGGTAACGAAATCAGCGTGCATGCCACAAGATACAAAAGGGATCCTGATTGCAGCGCGTCAACGCCACCAAGAGCGAGGAAGGCCAAAACGACAAAAGTGGCCCAGATCAGCATGCCCAGCCCAGCCGAAAGAACCTGCCAGCCCGTCAGGGCAAGATCGTGGGTTCGTTTTAGAATGCCGACGCCCGCCAGCCAGAGAAACGCCAGCTTGATCGCAAGAATAACCAGCGAATCCGGTGGCAGGCCAACCCTGTGAATGAGAACAGCGCCTGCAATCTCAAGCGCGGCAAGGACACCCATGAGAATGATAAAACCCTTACGGCTCATCCGGCCGCGCGGATCGGGCATGGCAAGGAAAAACGGAATGGTCATGGCTTGGCCTCGGTAAGGCCGTCACCCTGGGACGATTCCCGTTAACAATCGTTAAAGAACTCCTTCAGAGGGCCGGGGGCCATTCATGCGTCAGCGTCCCATCAGGCAAAATCCATAATGGCGGCATCGACGCCAAGAATATCGCCCTCCTTACAATGCAGCTTGGCGATTTTGACATCCTTTTCGGCCCGCAACATATTTTCCATCTTCATCGCCTCAACGATGCAGAGCGGATCCCCGGCTTTCACATCCTGCCCAACCGCAACCGTAATGGACTTGATCAAACCGGGCATGGGGCAAAGCAGCTGCTTGCCGGTATCGCCCATGATTTTTTCCGGCATCAAGGCCGCCAATTCTGCTTCACGGGTAGTGTATACGCGCGCATCGGCAAAAGCGCCGGCATGCCCAAGTGAATAGCCATTGAGAATAGGCTTCACCTGCATCGCAATGGCACGCCCATCGATAGTGCCGCGCCAGACTGCATGGCCCGGCCGCCAGTCAGAACGCAGCACATGCGCACGCGTCGCGCTGCCATCCCGCGCCAGCATGGAAACGCGCCAACCGCCGTCTGTATCTGCGACAACTGCGTGATACTGATCGTCTCCCAGCGCCACGATCCGCTCGCGCTCAAACACAACCGGCTGCCAGCCAGACATTTGTCCGGAAATTTTCCGTTTGCGGAGATTGCTCACATCATCGACGACAGCCGCAACAGCCGCCATATGAAGCGCAACGTCGCCCGCCGGCTTCGGCAGTGTAAACCCGCCAGGAAATTCTTCCGCGATAAAGCCCGTGGACAATTGACCGGACTTCCAGCGCGGGTGCTGCATCAGTGCCGACAGAAATGGAATGTTATGCCGGATGCCTTCGATGGAAAAAGCATCCAGCGCACGGGCCTGCGCTTCGATGGCTTCGCTGCGCGTCGGCGCATGGGTGACCAGCTTGGCAATCATCGGATCGTAATAGATCGAAATTTCGCCGCCTTCATACACACCTGTATCGTTGCGCACTGTGGCGTTGCCGTCAGCCCCTTCTTCCGGCGGGCGGTAGCCGACAAGCCTGCCTGTGGATGGCATGAAATTGCGAGTGGGATCCTCCGCATAAACCCGGCTTTCCACCGCCCAACCATTCAGCTTCACATCATCCTGCGTGATCGACAGCTTTTCGCCTGCCGCCACGCGGATCATCTGCTCGACGAGATCGACGCCGGTTATCATTTCCGTCACAGGATGCTCGACCTGCAAGCGCGTATTCATTTCGAGAAAAAAGAAAGACCGGTCCTGGCCAGCAACAAACTCAACGGTGCCGGCAGAATCATAATTCACTGCCTTGGCAAGCGCGACCGCTTGCTCGCCCATTTTTTTGCGCGTCGCCGGATCGAGCAAAGGCGAAGGCGCCTCTTCAACAACCTTTTGATTGCGACGCTGGATCGAGCACTCGCGCTCGCCCAGATAAATCACGTTGCCATGCTTGTCGCCGAGCACCTGAATTTCGATATGACGCGGATCAACAATGAATTTCTCGACGAACACGCGGTCATCGCCAAAGGATGATGCAGCTTCTGATTTGGCGCGAGCAAAGCCTTCCGCCACCTCGCTGCTGGAATAGGCAATGCGCATGCCCTTGCCACCTCCGCCGGCTGACGCCTTGATCATCACTGGATAGCCGATGTCATCGGCGATCTTCACAGCATGCTCCGGATTTTCGATGATGCCGAGATAGCCTGGCACGGTCGAAACCTTGGCGGCAGCGGCTGCCTTCTTCGACTCGATCTTGTCGCCCATGGCGGCAATGGCGCCGGGGTTGGGGCCGATGAACGTGATGCCCGCGGCCCTTAGTGCATGGGCAAACGCTTCCCGCTCCGACAGAAATCCATAACCGGGATGAACCGCCTCAGCCCCGGTCTGCCGGCAAGCCTCAATGATTTTCTCAATCAGAAGGTAGCTTTGTGCCGCCGGCGCCGGGCCGATATGCACCTTCTCGTCGGCCATCTCCACATGCAACGCGTCAGCATCCGCGTCCGAATACACGGCCACCGTTTTGATGCCCATGCGCTTGGCGGTCTTGAACACCCGGCAGGCAATTTCACCACGGTTGGCGACAAGGATTTTCGAGAACATCAGGCACCCGCCAGCAGGAGGTTTCACCATAAATCGTGCGCGTTGTAGGGGACCGCTTCCGTCGCGTCCACCCGTCGAAGGGCGTAGGAAAAACCGCGGTTGCCGGCCAGAGGGGCCTCCCCCAGAATAATGCGACGTCAGGCTGATTCCAGGTTGACCAGAGGAACCGTGCGCTGTGCCGGATTATCCCGCTGCCCCGCCGCTGATGACAGAAGATGACCTTCTCCGGCCCCCGCAACTGTTGTGCTATCCCACGGAAGAGGATCCGCCCCGCATCATACCGGCCCGGTCATCGCGGCCCTGGATGGACGCCACCGATAACCGCTTTGGCTATCGCTGCATTCCCCTGACCATGGCCAATGCCAGCGGCTGGGAAATCCTGTGTCCCGCGCCATTTCGGGCAACCTGGTGGGGTGGCAGCCGCAAGGAAGATATCCAGATCGTTCCGCTGGGAGAGCCAGACCGTGTGCACCGTTTTGTGCAATCGCACTTTGGCCATGGCATCCTAACCTGCCATCCGGGTTATCTGTTCCGTACCAGCCCCGGCTGGGGGCTCTGGGTGCGCGGCATTCCGAATGAGCACAAGCGTAATCTGGTTCCGCTCGAAGGCCTGGTGGAAACCGACTGGCTTGCCTTCACCTTCACGATGAACTGGCGCTTCACCCGGACTGGCACGGTGGAGTTCAAGGAGGGCGAACCGTTTGCCTTCATAACGCCCGTGGCACACGCCCTGCTGGATGGCATACAGCCAGAAATCCGCTCGCTGCTGGACGAGCCGGAACTGGCAAAAGCCTATGTCGCCTACGCCGACAGCAGGGCCGATTTCAACAAGCGTCTGGCGGAACGCGAGGCTGGCGCAGTGGCTGAAGGATGGCAACGCCACTATGTTCATGGCGAGGACATCCGTGGAAAGACCGACAGCTATCATCTCACAAAGCGGAAGCTGAAGCCTCCGAAGTGACAGGTCAGGTCGAAGCCCTGAGTGGCTTCAAACACCGATGCCAGAAGAATCAAGCCAGCCCAACGTGCGCGTCATGGGAACGGGTGCTGGACGGGCTTGTCCAACACCGAAGGCAATGGCGGCCAAGCGTGGGTCACAGATCTGCGCTTCACGCACAATGGCGACGATCAAGGCGCGCTGCGCTCCCCGCTGCACGAAGCCCGTCGGAGCCACGCGCGCCAGTAACCAATCCGCCGTCTCTGTGGTCACTACACCGGTTGGGCGCTCGCCCCACACCAGCATGTCAACGATCGTATCGATCAGAAAATCAGGCCAGCCGGCGGGTTTTTCAGTCGTCAAGCTGTCAATGACGAGAAATAGCTCCACCAGCTCACGCGGCTCGCACGCACACGAAGCGCGGGCTTGATCCAGAAACCGCATATCTTCGTCCGTAAACGCCTGGCGTCGGGCCACATCCTCAACAAAAGCCCGCAGTGAATGGCTAATCATATCTTGCTCCTGCCCAGCGTTGATCGCCGGTGATCCCTGTGCCTGACAATGGTGGCGGACAGCAGTCGCAGAAACGTTAACAGGAGCGTTTGTCATGATCGTCTGGTTAAGTCTTATCTATCGCGGAAAGCCTGATGGTAAATGCTCCTAGCCGGAGCAGGATGGACATGACATGAATGAACAGGCGTTCACCATCTTGGATTACAATGCGCCATGTAACCTTAATCCAGCGCATTTTTTCCATTTCTTCTAAAATCACATTATGACTACTCTTCTTCGAAGTATCATGCGCGCCATAACCAGAAAGCATGAGCCCAATGAGAACCATTCTCGTCAATCACATGCTGGAACCCCCGCAGAAGGTCACGGGAATTACACGATTCCTGTTTGGCATGATTTGTGGATTACTGGCCGCCACAGATGATCGTTATGTTCTGGCGACAAGCTGGACCAAGGAAGCACTTCCGACCGAGCTGAATCATCCCAGGCTGCAGATAGAAACGCGGGATTTCTATCAATCAAACACCATAAATATTGTGCAGCAGCGGCGAGAATTGCCGAAGATCGTAAGGCAGCACGGTGCTGAGATTGAATTCAATTCCAATCCGATCGGAGCCTTCGGAACTACTTGGCCACGGATCATGACCGTTCATGATCTCTATCTGAATTTGATGCCCAAAGAATACAGCCGCAAGACCGTTGCTGTAGGCACAGCGCTGATGCACCTCTCCACGCGCAAAGCGGACGGCATTATGGTGCCCAGCCATAGCACACGAGATTCTCTCAGCCGATTTTATCCGCACCTCACTGAGCGAACATTCGTCATTCATGAGGCAGCTGCGATGCTGTCGGCTAAACCACAACATAGTGCTCCACAAAACACACGCTACGGCTTGATGGTTGGTAACATCTCTCCCAACAAGAATGTCGGCCCGCTGATGCAAGCCCTGTGGTCGCTACGCCAACGCAACGTTGATGTACCTATGATCCATGTCGGCCGCGATGAAAACAACATGATAAGAAGTGCTGAACACAGTCTTGGCATGGTAGGCGCTGTGAGAACGATTTCAGGTGTGTCAGACTCCGATCTGCAAAGTCTCTACGAAAATGCTTCGTTCTTTATCAACACGTCACTTCATGAAGGCTTCTGCCTGCCCGTGATCGAAGCCCAAATCCACGGCGCTCCAGTCATTGCATCGAACCGATCAGCATTGCCGGAAGTCGCAGGCGATGGCGCCATTCTTGTTGATCCGCAAAGTCCCGCAGCCATTGCCGCGGCCATCGAACGGCTCTGGAATGATCCGGCGCTCGCTGAAAATATGCGCGCCAGCGGCTTTATGAACGCAAAGCGTTTCTCATGGGAACGGTCTGCAATTGCATTGCGTGAGAAAATGGAAGTAATCATGCTGGCACACCAGTCGGGCAGCATGATGACAGCCACTTCCGACACACATTTCGCCTGACAAGGTTTGAAGTATGATACTGTCAAAGCTCAAGCGCCACGCGCGCGCCCTCGCCGCAACCATCGCGCCCGGCTATTTGGTTGAACGACACCACAATAAATTTGCAGACGACGAAATCGAGGTCGCGATCCTTGATCTGATCACGCCTGCTAACCGCAATGCGATTGATGTAGGAACAAATTGGGGCGTCTATGCACGCGCATTGTCCGTGCTTTGTCCTCATGTCCAATGTCTGGAACCAAACCCTGCGCTGGCGCGCCTGCTGCAACGTACACTGCCAGAAAACTGTACCGTCCTGCATGCCGCAGCATCTGACAAGACTGGACCGGCAACACTTCATATTCCAGTGAGTGACGGAAGACTGATCGATGGTCTGGCATCACTGAATGCCTTTACGTGTGGAGAGACACAGGCCATTGAGGTCCAATGCTTGCGGATTGACGATATTGGGCCGCCTTCGGTCGGGTTCATCAAGATCGATGTCGAGGGCGCTGAAGAGCAAGTGTTGGCCGGCGCGCAAAGGATGATTGCCGAGCAACGTCCCGTCTTCCTGATTGAGATTGAGAACCGGCACAGTGCTGGCGCCCTCGAACGCATCAATGCCGACTTCGCAAGGCAGCAATATCAAGGCCTGTTTGTGGACAATCACACCCTGCGCGTGATCGATGCTTTCGATCATCAAACCATGCAGAATATTGAGAACTTCGATCCGGCTGTTCACCGCCGCAGCCAGAGATACATCAACAACTTTATTTTCATGCCGACGGAAATGATATCGGATGATCGGGAAAACCAGATCAATGCCCGTTTGGCGCAACTCCCTGCCTTCGGCCCGGCGGGACGTCTCTGACGTGTGCAGCGCTGCATGACCACGTTTGCAGTGCTGGCATTTGTGGCAGAACGCGCCATATTGAATGCGGAGGGAGCCACACCATGCACCAGGCAGGCATTCATCACATCACGGCGATAGCGGGCGATCCCCGCCGCAACATCAGCTTTTACACAGGCCTTCTGGGTCTGCGTCTGGTCAAGAAAACAGTCAATTTTGACGATCCTGGCACATACCATCTTTATTATGGCGATGAAGCAGGACGGCCGGGCACCATCCTGACTTTTTTCCCTTGGGCTGGTGTGCCAAAGGGCAATCCCGGTACTGGAGAAATGGT
>JBOFFO010000002.1:0-3156 GCA_051648665.1 Beijerinckiaceae bacterium
TCCAGCTGCGGGATTCCGCCGCGATCGTTTCTCTCCGGCGCGCGCGCATATCCGCCTCGCGCTTCAGGCCCTGATGGGTGGCGCGCGCTTCGCTGGCTGCAACCCGCGCATCCGCAACGCGGGTGCGGGTTTCCGCCAGTTCCTGCTCAAGCCCGTCTGAAACAACAAATTCCGCCGCCGATTCGCGCATGCCCGCGAGCCGACCCTCGGCTTCGGCTCGCGACGCATCGACACGGCTTTTGGCCTCGGTCAGCGCTGACAGGCGCGACGCCACTTCATTCCGGCGCCGTTCCGCCTGCGCCAGACGCTGGCGCGCCGCATCAAGGTTCTGGCGGCTTCGGCGCGCTTCCTCATTGGTCGCATGCTCGGCCTGAGACGCGGCGCGCACCGCTGCGAGCGCGGCTTCAAGCTCCTGACGCATGGCATCGGCAGCGCGGCGGGCTTCAGCCGCTTCCTTTTCCAGATCAGCGAGCCGGTTCTTTTCCGCCAGGCGGCGGGCTGCCGGAGTCGGCGCTTCGGCGGCAGTCGAGAAACCGTCCCACCGCCAAAGATCGCCTTCAACAGACACAAGCCGCTGACCGGGGCGGAGAAGGTCGCGCAACCGCACCGCATCAACCCGGCGCACCAGACCGATCTGGGCCAGACGGCGCCTGAGCGCATCGGGCGCGCGCACCACATCGTTGAGTGGCCGCGCGCCTTCGGGCAGAGCCGGATCATGTTCCGCGCCTGCGGTCACAGACCAGTTGGCCGGCGCCGAGGCTTCCAGCGACGCATCGAGATCGTCGCCAAGGGCGGCGCCCAACGCCATTTCAAAGCCCTTTTCCACTGTGATCGATTCAACCACAGGCGGCCACAGGTCAGAACCGGCATTGGCGAGCAGCTTGTGCAGTGTGCGCACCTCGGTTTCGAGCCGCTGCGCCTTGCGGTCCGCTTCCTGCACAGGGTTGCGAAGACGCTGCTCGGATTCACGCGCTGCGGCGATGGCGGCGCGGGCAGCATCGGCGCGGGTTTCCGCTTCTTGCGCTGCCTTTTCCGCCTCAAACATGGCGGCGGCAAACGGCGCCGGATCAGAATCCGGGCCGAGGCTTGCCTGCACCTGCGCCAATTCCCGCTCAACGCGGGTGCACTCATCAGCAAAACGCCGCAGCCGCTGCTCTTCATCAGCGATGGCGCGCTGGGCCGCATCGCGCCTTGCGGTCAGGTCAGCGACACGGCGCTGAATATCGCCCAGGGCCTGCTCCGCAGCATTGAGTGCCGCTTCGGTTTCCGTCAGCCGCTTCTCGGCATCGGCACGGGCCGCGCCGGAGCCTTCTTCCTCGGCGCGAAGCTGATCCTCTTCATCTGCCAAACGCTGCAATGTCGCGCCGGCGTCGGAGGCCAAGGCTTTCTCGCGCTCAATATCCTTGCGCAACTCCGTGGCGCGGCGCTCCAGCTCCTCCAGCCGCTCCTTGGCGCGGCGTTCCTCTGAATCGAGGGCCTGCCGGGCAAGAGTCAGCCGCTGCAAGCCCGCTGCTGCTGTCGCTTCGGCGTCACGCAGGGATGGCATTGCAGCCGCCGCAACAGCCTGATCGCGGGCCGTGCGCGCCTGCTCCGCCGTGCGATCAGCCACATCGCGCGTTTCCGACTCCAGCGTGCGCTCGGCGGCAGCGAGTTGGTCGCGCGCCTCTCGGTGCGTGATCAGCAGCATCAGCGCTTCAAATTTGCGGATATCGGCGGCGACGACCTTATAGCGCTGCGCCTGTTTGGCCTGTTTTTTCAGGCTTTCCTGCTGCGCATCAATCTCGCGCATCACATCTTCAAGGCGCTGGATATTGTCTTCCGCCGCCTTCAGGCGCAGCTCGGCTTCGTGACGGCGGGCGTGCAGGCCGGCAATGCCGGCGGCGTCTTCGAGAATCCGGCGGCGCTGCTGCGGTTTGGCGGCGATGATCTCGCCGATCTGGCCCTGCCGGACCATGGCATGGGAACGTGAGCCGGTGGCGGCGTCAGCGAACAGCAACTGCACGTCGCGGGCGCGCACTTCCTTGGCATTGATGCGGTAAGTCGATCCCTGCTCGCGCTCGATCCGGCGCGACACCTCCAGCACTTCCGAATCATTGAAGGCGGCAGGCGCGGTGCGGTCGTCATTCTCCAGCGTCAGCGCCACTTCGGCGGTGTTGCGAGCGGGACGGCCGTTTGAACCGGAGAAGATCACGTCATCCATGCCGGACGCACGCATGGTCTTGTACGAATTCTCGCCCATGACCCAGCGCATCGCCTCGACGAGGTTCGATTTGCCGCAGCCATTCGGGCCGACAACACCGGTCAAGCCAGGCTCGATGAGGAACTCCGTCGGTTCGACGAAGCTCTTGAAGCCCATGATGCGCAGTTTCGTGAGTTTCATGCCCGGCCACTCAAACCTTGAACGCAGGTAGCCCCGCGAATCAGTCGAGCGGCAAAAGCTCTCCCGAAACCTCAGCTACCGATCAAAGGGGTCAGGATTTTGTCGAAATCTTCAATCGACAACGCCCCTTTGTACATCGTGCCATTTACAAAGAAAGTCGGCGTCGAATCGACCTTGAATTCGTTCTGCGCGCGGTTCTTCACAGCTAAAACCGCATCCAGGTTCTTCTGGTTGGTCAAACAGGCCTCAAATTGCTCCTGTCCAACTCCGGCCTGCTTCACCAGCGCCGCCAGCGCATCCACCGGCTTGTCGGCCATCGCCCAGCCGCGCTGCTGCTTGAACAGCAGGTCAGTGAGCGCATGGTACCGAGCCTCGCCGCCCGTTTCGGCCGCACAGCGTGCGAGCATGAAGCCGCCCGCCGCCAGCGGATCGAGCGGAAATTCCCGCGCGATGAAGCGGATTTTGCCGGTATCGATGTATTTGCTCTTCAGAGCCGGGAAGGTGCGCTCGTGAAACACCGCGCAATGGCCGCAGGTGAGTGACGCATATTCAATGACCGTTACCTTCGCCTCTTTGCTACCCAAGGCCATGTCCGGCAGGCTGTTGGGCGCCATCAGGGCCTCGACGGGCACTTTTCCCTGCGATGTCTGGCCGAGCGCTGACGATGCGGCCAGCGGCGCAAGCGCTGTGGCAGTCAGCAGGGCGGTGAAGGAACGGCGATTCGTCTCAGATATCATGTCAGGTCTCATGGCGAGCCATCGCAAAGGGCGTTGCTT
>JBOFFO010000003.1:0-2539 GCA_051648665.1 Beijerinckiaceae bacterium
AGGCTTGTGGCCCGGCTTGACGACTTGATCGGCCGGCTGGCGCAACACCGGCTGGCGCGCAAGTCCAGTGCGCTGGGATGGCTGTTCGGCAAACGCGAAGCACAGGAACAGGACATTCTTGGCCTGTATATCTGGGGTGATGTCGGCCGCGGCAAGACCATGCTGATGGACCTGTTCTTTGCGCAGTGCCCGGTGCAGCGCAAGCGGCGCTGCCATTTCCATGACTTTATGGCGGATGTGCATGAGCGGATTGCCGCGCACCGCCAGCGCGTGAAGCTCGGTCAGGTGAAGGATGGCGATCCCATTGCGCCTGTAGCCGAACAGCTCGTGGATGAGGCGTGGCTGTTATGCTTCGATGAATTCACGGTGACCGATATTGCCGATGCGATGATCCTTGGGCGCTTGTTTACGGCGATGTTCAAGCGCGGATGCGTCGTCGTCGCCACGTCGAACGTGGTGCCGGAACTGCTCTACAAGGACGGGTTGAACCGTTCGCTGTTCACGCCGTTCATCGCGTTGCTGCAAAGCCGGATGGAGGTGGTGAAACTGGAATCGCGCGCGGATTTCCGGCTCGAAAAGCTGGGCACAGATTCGATCTATCACATTCCCAATGACAGCTATGCCCACCGGGAAATGAACGCGCTGTTCCGCACATTGACCGGCGGGTTGCCGGCGCATCCGAATACGCTCAATGTGCGCGGGCATGCGGTGCATGTGCCGCGACAGGCCAATGGCGTGGCGCGTTTTTCCTTCGATGATCTGTGCATGCAACCGCTTGGCGCATCGGATTACCTGGCGCTGGCGCGCGAGTATCACACGATGCTGGTTGAAGATGTGCCGTTGCTCTCGCGCGAGCGGCGCAACGAAACGAAGCGCTTTATCACGCTGATCGATATTCTCTATGAGCAGCATGTCAAACTGGTGATGTCAGCAGAGGCAGAGCCGCATAAACTTTATGTGCCTGCCTCACATGATGGTGTCGAGGCATTTGAATTTCAGCGCACGGTGTCGCGGCTGACGGAAATGCGTTCGGCGGAATATCTGGCCTTGCCCCACGGTCGCATCGACAGCCAGGCCAGCGGCGACACCACGGGCATTGTCGAGACATGAGGCACACGCTGTGACCGAGCTTGCGCCGTCCCAAAGCCAGAGGCTGGTGCAGCTGGCGGAGGAAGAAGTCCGCCGGGTCGGGTTCAAGCGCCTGACTGTCGTTTCCGTCGCCGAAGCTGCCGGCATGACCCATGCCAATGTCTATCGCTATTTCCCCTCGAAGATCGCCCTGGCCGATGCGGTGACGACGCAATGGCTCAAGCCGATCGAAAGCGCGCTCTCGGACGCCACGACTGCGTCAGACCCTGCACTCGACAAGCTGGGGCGTATGATCGTGGTGCTCGCCAATGCCTACAGGTCGCGTCTGGATGAGGAGCCTGAGCTTTTTCTGCTGTTTGCGGATGCGATGGCGAAGGCGCGGCCTGTGGCCCGCAAGCACCGTGCGCGCATCCGACAACTGACCGAGCGCGTCATGGATGAGGCCATCGGTGACGAACTGTTTGACCGCCGGCTGCGCAATCAGGCGCTGGCCTTGCTGTTTGACGGCGTTCATCGCTTTCTGACGCCGGCCAGTCTTCTGGGCGACCGGGAGGTTTCGCGCGCTGACTGGGATGGGCGGCTTGCGCGCCTGCTGGATGCGGTGCTCAACAGTCTGGCGCAGCAGCGCCGGAATGAAGATTGAACCATCAGAGCCTTATCGCTGGCTGCCAGCTTCGGTGTTATCTCTGGATTGTGCGATGGATGCTGCACGCAACGGAACGCAAGGGCGTCTTTTGCCGTTACAAATTACAAAAATTGTTTTTTGTTACAAATGAGTCTATTCATTTTGCCGAACGGGGCGAATCCATAAGAAATTGATATAATGACGTATTTTTCACTGCGTCGGGAAATGGATCACGCTCTTGGATGGGTTGTCCTTGGCCGGAGGTCTGACTTGAAAATGACTGGAATCCAGCGCACAGCACTTGCGCACCCGTTGTTTCCATTTCCGTTCACCGACACTGCAAGCGTGAGGATATCCGCACATGGCGCGCAAGAAAATCGCACTCATCGGAGCTGGCCAAATCGGCGGCACCCTGGCCCACCTCGCCGGCCTGAAAGAGCTGGGCGACATCGTGCTGTTCGATATCGCCGAGGGCATCCCGCAAGGGAAGAGCCTCGATCTTGTCGAATCCTCCGCCGTTGACGGGTTCGATGCGCTCTACAAGGGAACCAACGACTATAAGGACATCGAGGGTGCAGATGTTGTAATCGTTACTGCCGGCGTGCCGCGCAAGCCAGGCATGAGCCGCGACGACCTGCTCGGCATCAACCTCAAGGTCATGGAAGCGGTCGGCAACGGCATCAAGCAATATGCGCCGAAAGCGTTCGTCATCTGCATCACCAACCCGCTTGATGCGATGGTGTGGGCGCTGCAGAAATTTTCCGGTGTGAAGCCGAACAAGATCGTCGGCATGGCCGGTGTGCTCGATTCCGCCCGCTTCGCCTA
>JBOFFO010000004.1:0-3343 GCA_051648665.1 Beijerinckiaceae bacterium
TCTGGAGCCGACGGCAACGCGATGAATATGGCGCCTATATTCAGGAAGTGCGCAGCATCAATAAGGAAATTCTCGCGATCAATCGCGAGACGCTCGATTGCAGCAAGGAAACTCTCGCCGTTCTCAAGGAAATCAGGACGGCTTTGGAAAGCGGGAAAAAGTAAATGTCCATTCTTATCGACTCCAATACCAAGGTTATCTGTCAGGGCTTCACCGGCAAGAACGGCACCTTCCATTCCGAGCAGGCGATTGCCTATGGCACAAAAATGGTCGGTGGCACGTCGCCGGGCAAAGGCGGCGCCACCCATATCGGTCTGCCGGTATTCGACACTGTGCTTGAAGCGCGCAAGGCCACGGGCGCGGATGCTTCCGTGATCTATGTTCCACCCGCCGGTGCTGCTGATGCGATCTGCGAAGCGATTGAGGCTGAAATTCCGCTCATCGTCTGCATCACCGAGGGTATTCCGGTGCTCGATATGGTGAAGGTGAAGCGTTCGCTGGCTGGCTCGAAATCGCGCCTGATTGGACCGAATTGCCCCGGCGTGATGACGGCGGGCGAGTGCAAGATCGGCATCATGCCTGGCAATATTTTCAAGCGCGGCAATGTCGGCATCGTATCGCGCTCAGGTACGCTGACTTATGAAGCGGTGTTTCAGACCACGCAGGAAGGTCTCGGCCAGACCACGGCTGTCGGCATCGGTGGCGATCCGGTCAAGGGCACCGAATTCATCGACATGCTGGAAATGTTTCTTGCCGACCCAAAAACCGAGTCGATCATCATGATTGGTGAGATCGGCGGTTCGGCCGAAGAAGATGCAGCGCAATTCATCGCGGATGAAGCGAAACGTGGCCGCAAGAAACCGATGGTTGGGTTCATCGCTGGCCGCACCGCGCCTCCCGGGCGCCGCATGGGCCATGCGGGCGCGATTATCTCCGGCGGCAAGGGCGGCGCGGAAGACAAGATCGCGGCGATGGAAGCGGCGGGCATTCGCGTGTCGCCTTCGCCTGCTCGCCTCGGCAAGACGCTGGTGGAAGTGCTCAAGGGGTAAGCAAGCGTTTGTGCCCAAGCCTTTCATAAGGGAGAGGGCGCTTTCGCCAAGGGCAGCAGCGACACTTTGCATTGAAGCTGCTGTCGAATCTGGACCTTTCGCAAGGCTCCACGCTGGAGCCTTTGCGATAAGGGGCAGAACAAATATGTGGGAGAGATACGCATGTCGCGCCAGTCATTGAATGAATATTTCGCGTCCACCTCGTTCCTGTCCGGCACGAATGCGGCCTACATCGAAGAGCTTTATGCGCGCTACAAGGCTGATCCTTCGAGCGTCGATGACGTGTGGAAAGAATTTTTCGGCGAGCTCAATGATAATGCCGACGATGTGCAGAAAAATGCCCGTGGCGCATCATGGGAAAAGCCGCATTGGCCGGTTGCCGCCAATGGCGAGCTTGTTTCGGCTCTTGATGGCAATTGGCCGGCCATCGAGAAAAAGATTGGCGACAAGCTGAAGGCAAAGGCAGAGGCAGCCCCTGCGGGCGCGCCTTCCAGCATTGCGGATGTGCAGCAGGCCACCCGGGATTCCGTCAAGGCGCTGATGATGATCCGCGCCTATCGCATGCGCGGCCATTTGCACGCCAATCTTGATCCGTTGGGGCTGGAGCCGCCGAAAGACCATGAAGAGCTGCATCCGGCGAGCTATGGCTTCACCGAAGCGGACTATGATCGCAAGATTTTCATTGATCATGTGCTGGGCATGGAGTTCGCAACCATCCGCGAAATGATCGCCATCCTGCGCCGCACCTATTGTTCGACCATCGGCTACGAGTTCATGCATATTTCTGACCCTGCGCAGAAGGCATGGTTGCAGGAACGCATCGAGGGGCCTGACAAGGAAATTGCTTTCACACGCGAGGGCAAGCGCGCCATTCTCAACAAGCTGGTGGAAGCCGAAGGTTTTGAAAAATTTCTCGATGTGAAGTTCAAGGGCACGAAGCGTTTCGGCCTCGATGGTGGCGAAGCCATGATTCCGGCGCTGGAGCAGATTATCAAGCGCGGCGGCAATCTCGGCGTAAAGGAAATTGTGTTCGGCATGGCCCATCGCGGCCGCCTCAACACGCTGACGCAGGTGATGGGCAAGCCGCATCGCGCGTTGTTCCATGAATTCAAGGGCGGTTCATTCGCGCCCGATGACGTGGAAGGCTCAGGCGACGTGAAGTATCACCTCGGCGCCTCGAATGACCGGGAGTTCGATGGCAACCGGGTGCATCTGTCTCTGACGCCGAACCCGTCGCATCTTGAAATTGTGGACCCCGTGGTCCTCGGCAAAGTGCGCGCCAAGCAGGACCAGCATAATTGTCCGCCGGAAGACCGTACGGCGGTTCTGCCCCTGCTGATTCATGGCGATGCTGCATTTGCGGGCCAAGGTGTTATTGCCGAGTGCTTCGGGCTTTCGGGCCTGAAAGGCCACCGCACGGGCGGGTCAGTGCATTTTATTGTCAACAACCAGATCGGATTCACGACCTATCCGCGCTATTCGCGTTCATCGCCTTACCCGTCGGATGTGGCGAAGATGATTGAGGCGCCGATTTTCCATGTGAATGGTGATGATCCGGAAGCGGTGGTGTTCACTGCCAAGGTCGCGATTGAGTTCCGGCAAAAATTTCAGAAACCCGTCGTCATCGATATGTTCTGCTATCGCCGCTACGGACATAATGAAGGCGATGAACCGGGCTTCACGCAGCCGCTGATGTACAAGAATATCGCCAAGCATCGGTCGACGCTTGAGCTCTATACGGAAAAACTCGTCGCTGACAGCGTTGTCACTGAAGGCGAAGTCGAGAAAATGCGCAGTGACTGGCGCGCGCGGCTTGAGGCGGAATTTGAAGCTGGCCAGTCTTACAAACCCAACAAAGCCGATTGGCTTGATGGCAAATGGGCCGGCCTGTCGTCGGTCAAGGAAAAATCAGACGAGGATGATGCCCGCGCCGGACAGACCGGCGTGGAAAAATCCTTGCTCGTTGATATCGGTCACAAGATCACTCAGGTGCCGGCCAATTTCACGGTTCATCGCACCATTCAGCGTTTTCTCGATAACCGCCGCAAGATGGTCGATAGCGGCGAAGGCATCGACTGGGCGATGGCGGAGGCGCTGGCCTTCGGCGTAACGGTCAATGATGGCGCGCGGGTGCGGCTGTCCGGTCAGGATTGCGAGCGCGGCACATTTTCCCAGCGCCACAGCGTGCTGCATGATCAGGATAATGCAGCGCGTTACACGCCGCTCAATCATATTCGCGAAGGGCAGGGCCGATACGAAGTCATCAATTCGATGCTGTCGGAAGAGGCGGTGCT
>JBOFFO010000005.1:0-2061 GCA_051648665.1 Beijerinckiaceae bacterium
GAGCAGCGCCTCGTTGATGAGGCCGGAACCGCGCTGCAAGGTCTGGTCGAGCCGGCCGAAAATGCCGTCAATGCCGGCAGATACATCTTCCACCGCCTGCGCCGAGCGCGCTTCGAAATCGATCAGGCGGTTTTCAAACAATGTCGCCGCATTTTTCGTCTGCTGTTCAAGCCGTGTGGCGAGATCAGCGCCGTGATTGGTGATGACGGCCTCGATGGCGGAGAAGCGGTCATTGACCGTGCTGGTGAACAGCATGGCGTCGGCAGCGATTTTCGCGGCGAGCGCGCCGCCCTCGCGGGTGATGGCCTGCTCGAAATCACCCATGCGGGCGACGAAATTCTGCGTCAGGTCCGCCGTGCGTGTGTCAAACAGTTCGCCAGACTCCCGCGCCTTTGCCTCAATGATGCCGGCAGCGAGATTGCCCGCGTCGTTGATGCGGCTTTCCAGCGATGCGGTGTGCTCGAACAGTTTGGCGGCGAGCAACTGGCCAGCGCTGGTGTAGCGGTTTTCCATTTCCTCGGCGTGGCTGCTGAGCAGGCTCACGGATTCGGTGGCGCGGTTGCTGATGCCGGCGGCGATGCGGTCGCCGGTTTCGGCCAGCCGCTGTTGCAGCGTTTCGCCATGCACCACAACGGTTTCGTGCAGCTTGTCCTGGCTGTCGCGCAAGGTGCGGGCGATATCGTCGGACCGCGCACTGATCGCGCCGATGATGGTGAGACCGGTCTCGTCGAATTTCGTGGTGACGGCGCCGCCGGCGGCATTGAGTTCGTTGATCAGCGTATCGCCCGTCGCACGGAAGGTTTCGTGCAGGCGCTGCGCCTGCTCGGCCATGTTGGAGGCGACGACCGTGCCGGTCTCCGCAAGCGATTGCGTGATGTGCCGGCCGCCATCGGCGAGGCCGCGCAGCAGCACATCGCCAGTGTTCTTGAACAGGTCGCTGACCTGGGTGGCGCGTTCGGTCATCTCGCCGGTAAAGCGCGCACTCGTTTCCGTCATGCTGCGGCTGATATCGTCGCCGCGCGTGGTCATCGTGTCGATGATGCTGCGGCCGGTCTCATCAAGGCGCGTGTGCAGGCTGACGGCGGTGAGGTCGAGCCGTTCCTGCAAGTCGCGGCCTGAGGTTTCGAGACGCGTTGTGAGTGTTTCCGATGCCGTGCCGAGATCGCCGACGATTTTTTCTGACACGCCGCCGAGATTGCTCACCAGCGCCGCTGAGGCCGTGCCCAGGCTGCTGACCAGCGTTTGCGACGTGGCGGCGAGATTGCCGGCCAGAGACTCGGACGTGGCGGCGAGATTGCCGATGAGATTTTCGGACGAGGCGGTAAGGGTGCTGACCAACGTTTCAGCGCGGCCTTGCAGGGCCTGCGTCAGGGATTCGCCCGCCTGCGTCAGCCGTCCCGTGAGCTGCTCTCCGCCCTCGGTCAAATTGGTGGTGATCTGTTCGCCAACGCCGAGCATGCGCGCGCCGGCTTCCGCCAGCTGTTGCGTGAGCCGCAGGCCGTTGTCGCTGAGTTGCGTGGTGAGCTGGGCGCTGGCGCCGAGCATGCGCTCGCCCGCTTCGCTGATGGTCTGCGCCACTTCAGCGGTGCGGGTGTTGATCGACTCGGCGACGGCCTGGCCGGTGGCGCTGAGGCGGTTCTGCATCTCATCGCCCGCTGAGGTCAATTTCTGCGTCAGCGTTTCGCCGCTGCTGGCCAACTGGCCAAGATAGCGCTCGGATACACCGGTGACGCGCGTATCGAGATCTTCACCGATGGTGGTCAGTTTCTGCGCGACATCATTGCCCGTGGTGACGAGCTTGACGACGTAATTATCAGACGCGCTGGCAACGCGGCCATGCAGTTCATCGCCGGCGCTCGACAGGCGCGCGATCAGGTCACTGCCGGCGCGGTCCAACGTCAAATTGATGTCGCCGGTTTTCGCTTCCAGCGATTCAGTCACGCGCGCGCCGACCTCGCTCATGGCCGTGGTGACGCGGCTCGACGCATTTTGCAGATCAGCCGCCAGCCCTTCATGGGCGCCGGTGATGGCGAGTTTCACGCGGTCGGCATTGGAGGCAAT
>JBOFFO010000006.1:0-8271 GCA_051648665.1 Beijerinckiaceae bacterium
TCACCACCGTGGCGATGATCGAGATAATGGCAGCGCGTTCCTTCAGCGTCATTCCGGACGGTCCTCTGGCGGCCAACGCATGGGCCGCATGACTGTGCCCCATAGCGGCCACAGGCATGTTTGATTAGGGTGCCGTAACCTAAAAAGCGGGGAGTCGCGAGATGGAATATCTTCACACCATGGTCCGGGTTGGCAACCTTGAGGAGGCGCTGGATTTTTACTGCAACAAGCTCGGCCTCGTGGAAGTCCGGCGGGTCGAAAGGCCGGAGCACAAATATACCCTGGTGTTTCTCGCAGCCCCCGGTGATGTCGAGCGCGCGCGCGACAGCAAGGCGCCGCTGGTGGAGCTGACCTACAATTATGATGAGCACAGCTATGCCGGCGGCCGGAATTTCGGCCATCTCGCCTACCGTGTCGACGATATTTATGCGACGTGCGACAGGCTGATGAAGGCCGGCGTCACCATCAACCGCCCGCCGCGCGATGGCTATATGGCGTTCGTGCGCTCACCCGATGGCATTTCCATTGAATTGCTGCAAAGGGGTGATGCCAAGCCTGCGGCCGAACCCTGGGCCAGCATGCCGAACACGGGAAGCTGGTGATGCAGATATTCGGCCACATGCCGGATGGCCATGCCATTCGCGAAGTCACCATCCACTCAAAATCTGGCGCTGTTGCCACCATCATGGAATGGGGCGCGGTGCTGCGCGATATGCAGGTTCCCAAGCCCGGTGGCGGCGTGCAGCGCGTGGTGCTGGGATTGAACACGCTGGCTGATTATCTCGCCCATTCGCCCCACTTCGGTGCAACAGCCGGACGCTTTGCCAACCGCATCGGCGGCGGCCAGTTCACGCTCGACGGCAAGCGCCACCAGTTGCCGTTGAATCAGGCTGGCAAACACTCCTTGCATGGCGGTGGCCCCGGTCTTGGCTTCGGCGCGCGGCCATGGACGATCCTGAACACAACAGAAAACAGCGTCACGCTCGGCCTTGTTTCGCCCGATAGCGATGCCGGCTATCCCGGCGCGGTGAACGTGCAATGCCGCTATACGCTCGCTGAGCCGGCGATATTGCGCGTGGAATTGTCCGCGAGCACAGACAAGGCGACCATCATCAATCTCTGCCACCATTCCTATTTTAATCTTGATGGCGGAGCGGATATTCTCGATCACACGTTGATGCTGCGCGCCAATGTCTGGACGCCGGTGAGCGAGGATCTGATCCCCGATGGAACCTTGCAGCCTGTGGCACAAACGCCACTGGATTTTCGTGTCGCGCGCGCGGTGCGCCATTTAGGTGATGATGGCAGCCGCTTTTGGTACGATCACAATTTCATCCTGCGCCGCGATCACGAGGAACCAAGCGTCGCGGATGGTTTGCGCGTTGCGCACGCGGCGACGCTGGCCTCAGCGAAATCCGGCCTTGCGATGGAGGTGTGGACAACCGAACCGGCGATCCAGTTCTATGACGGGTTTAAAGTGGCTGTGCCGGTGGAAGGGTTGGGCGGCACGCGCTATGGCGCGAATGCCGGCCTTTGCCTGGAGCCGCAGCATGTGCCGGATTCGCCTAACCTGCCGCATTTTCCATCCACCACCTTGCGGCCCGGAGAGCTTTACCGGCAGGTGACGGAATATCGTTTTAGCTAGACCGCTGGTCCTTGCCGCTCTTGCGGCAATCAATGGCTCACCCCTTCACGCCACCGCTCGTCAGCCCGCCTACGACGCGCTCCTGAAACACCGCAATCAGAATGCAGATCGGCACGATGGCGACCACGAGCGCAGCGGAAATGATCGGCCACGGGAATGAAAATTCGCCCTGATACAGCGTAATGCCGACGGGTAGCGTACGGCTGGCGACGCGCGGCGACAATGTCAGCGCCAGCAGAAATTCATCCCACGCATTCACGAAAGCCAGAATGGCGGCGGTGAAAACGCCCGGGGCCGCGAGCGGAATGACAATTTTCCACAGCGCCTGCAACCGCGTGCAGCCATCGACCATCGCCGCATTTTCGAGGTCCGCCGGAATATCCTGAAAGAAGGACACAAGCACCAGCGTGCAGACCGGCATCGAGAGCACCGCATAGGGCAGGATCAGCGCCGGCCATGTGTTGAGCAGGCCGACACCGCGCATCACCGAGAACAGCGGCACCATGAGCGAAATCAGCGGAAACATCGCAATCGCGAGAAGCACCGCAAGGATCAGGTCCGGTTTGGGAATGCGCAGCCGCACCAGCGCATAGGCGGCGCAGGCCGAAACTACGACACAGAGCAGCGTGGACAGCGTCGCAACCACGAGAGAATTGAACAAGAAGGTCAGGATTGGCTGATCGACAAACACGCGGACGTAATTGTCGAAAGTCGGCGCATGCGGCCAGATCGTGATCGGCACGCGCATCAGCTCCGCCTCGGTCTTGAATGAGGTGGCGAGAATCCACAGCGCAGGGATAAATCCGTTTGCGGCAACGATCAGCGCGGCGATCCACAGGGTCTGACGGCGGCTAGTCGGTAACAGGCGCATGGTCATTCCCCCCGCTGGCGCGGGTCGCGCCATGTGTATCGCAGATAGCCGGTCGTGAGGACGAGCGAGGCAATGAACATCAGCACGGCCAGCGCCGAGCCATAGCCGAAATCCAGCACATCAATGGTCGTCTTGTGAATATACATCGCCAGCGTTTCGGTGGCGGTGCCCGGCCCGCCATTCGTCATCGCATAGGGAATATCGAAAGTCTGAATGGCCGTGATTGTGCGGAATATCAGTGCAACGATGATGGCGGGCCGCAGCATCGGCAAGGTGACATTGATAAATTGCTGCCACTTCGTCGCGCCATCGATCTCAGCGGATTCGTAAAGCTCTTTGGGAATGGTCTGCAAGCCTGCCAGCAGCACCAGTGCGACAAAACTTGATGATTTCCAGATGATCGCGATGCAGATGGCGATATAGGCCAGCACAGGCTGCGTCAGCCACGCCTGCGGCTGCATGCCCATCGCAATCATCACATTGTTGACGATGCCCTGATTATATTCAAAGAACCAGCGGAAAATCAGGCCGGCAAACACCAGCGGCAAAGCCCACGGCAAGAGCAGGCCGAGCCGCACAGGCCATTGCACAGTGAACGGTTTGTTGGCGAGCAGCGCCAGCCCCAGCCCAATCACAATGGCACCCGGCACCGTGACAACAATGAAGATCGCTGTGTGCAGAACCGATTCCCAGAATCGCTCGTCACGAAGCCCGGTCAGATAATTCTCAAAGCCGACGAACGGTGTTCCCATCCAGGGTTGCGCCAGATGCTCGAAATGAAAGCTCGTCCAGATCAGGCTGGCGATGGGATAAAGCACAACGATGGTGAGTAACAGGAAGGCGGGCGTGAGCAGCATCACGCCCAGCCAGCGCTCGCTTTTCTCAATCGGGGACAGGGCGCGCGCCATAATTTGCAATCCACACCAGGGGGAAAAAGGCGGCGCCTGCGCAGCGCCACCTTCATGGACTAACGCAGGATATTCGCAAGCCTGCTGCGCATATCCGCCAGCGCCGCGTCGGCCGTTTTTGTGCCGGCAAGGAAGGCGTTCATATTGGTGCGCATCGTTTCCGACACCTCGTTGTAGCGCGGTGTGACAGGACGCGATTGCGCGCTGAGCACAACAGGGAGAGCCTCCTTGAACCAAGGATTGGCTTTCAGCACGTCCGGGTCAGAATAGACTTCCGGAAAGACCGGCAGGTGCGAGGCGAGAATAGCCTGCTTCTTCGACACCTCCGGGGATGACAGGTAACGCGCGAATTTCGCCGCTTCGGCCTTGTTTTTCGAGAAGGAGGAGACGGCCACCTGCCATCCGCCGATGCACGTTGCAGCCTTGTCAGCGGTGAAACCTGGTAACGGCACAACGCCAGTCTTGCCCTTTACGGTGGAATCCGCATCGCTTTGCGAGCGGTTCCAGACATAGCCCCAGGTCATGCCGAAAATCAGGTTGCCGGCCTGAAAATTCTGGCGGATGCGATCGGTCGGAATTTCCGCGAGATTGGCCGGGGTGACGCCGGCAGCCTTCAGGTCGGCCCACAATTCAAAGGGCTTCTTGGCGGCATCGTCATCCAAGGCGAGCTTGCCACCCGCATCGGTCAAATTTGCGCCGGCGCCCCACAGCGGCACCAGATAGGTGCACACCGTGCCTTCAATTGGCGCGCCCGCAGTCTGGAAACCGGAAAGCTGGGCATTCCCTTCTGCCTTCTGAATTTTTTCCGCAGCCGCTTTCAACTCCGCCCATGTCTTGGGCGGCGCGACACCATGCTTTTCCAGAAGATCCTTGCGGTAATAAAGAAACTGCGCGTCAGCGAAATAGGGCAGCGCGATCACCTTGCCGCCGACAATGTTGGCGGCGCGATAGGCCGGCAGGTATTTCGCCATCACAGCGTCTTTTTCAGAGCCAAGATACGCATCAAGCGGTTCGGCCCATTGCGCCGCCGCCCATTGCGCCGGGCGGATCACATCGATCAACACCACGTCAAGCACAGAGTCTTTGGCGGCCAGTACGGTGTTGAGATATTGCTGCTGCATTTCCGATGTCGCGCCGCCGACTTCGACCTCGACTTTAATGTTGGGGTTTTTTGCCTGATAATCATCGGCAATCTGGCGCATCACGTCCGGGCGCTGTTGGCCGCCGGTGAAGATGCGCAAGGTCGTTTGCTGCGCCAGCGCCTGTCCGCCGGCCAGAGTGACTGCCAGCAGCGACGCTGCCGCCATCCATGCGTTTCGCATTCTCAACTCCCTGAAGATCGTGCTGATCCGGTTTCCGGCCACCTCTGTCGGGCAGCCTTGGGGACACCATAACGCAAAATATAGTCTTGTAAAAGATATAAGACTGACTACTGTGCATAAGCCGCTTCGGGCGGCATGCCGGCCCCTCAAACCGCCCTGAAACCATGTCGAAGCCTTCCATCCTCTGTGTCGGCATTGCGGTGCAGGACTATGTCTTCGGCCTGCCGCAACTGCCCGTCACGCCGGAAAAACACCGGGCACAATCGCTTGAAATCGTTGGCGGCGGCATCGCGGCCAATGCGGCGGTGGCGATCGCCCGGCTTGGCGGCCGTGTTCAGTTGGTGACCCGTCTTGGGGATGATCTGACGGGTGCTGCCATCATTGCTGATCTGGAAGCGGAAGGGGTGGATTGTGCGCTGGCTCGACGCTTTGCCGGCTGCCGGTCATCGCAGTCCGCTGTGCTGGTCGATGCGGCGGGCGAGCGGCTGGTGGTGAATTATGCCGATCCAAACATTCCCGACGATCCATCCTGGCTGCCTGCAAAACTTTCCGCCGAAGTCAGGGGCGTGCTTGGCGATACGCGGTGGGAAAGCGGCGCACTTCGCCTTTTCGCGGCGGCGCGGGAAGCGGGCGGCTTCGCTGTGCTCGATGGCGATCGCGCTGTGCAAAATCCCGCCCTCGTTACTGCTGCCAGCCATGTGATTTTCGCCGCACAGGCATTGCGCGAAATGACCGGGCGGGATGACCTCGCCGCCGGCCTCGGCGATATTGCGGCCATGACCAGCGCCTGGATTGCAGTCACTGACGGCGTGCGTGGCACGCTGGTGCATGCGCCCGGCGGCGCACGCGGAATTCCAGCCTTTCCGGTCAAAGCTGTTGATACCCTCGCGGCAGGCGACGTGTTTCACGGCGCATTTGCGCTTGCCTTGGCCGAAGGGATGGACGAAGGGCAGGCGGTGCGGTTTTCGGCAGCTGTCGCCGCTTTGAAATGCACCCGCTTTGGCGGCCGGTCCGGCACGCCAACGCGGACCGAAACAGATGAATTTTTGCGAGGACGATCCTGATGGCGATGTCGGCGGGGAAATTGTGGGGCATGCGCCGGCTGGCGGATGATCGCGGCGTCTTCAAGATGGTCGCGGTCGATCAGCGTCCGCCCATCATGAATCCGATCAAGCAGGCGCTGGGGCTGGATGAAGCGCCCTATGACCTCGTGGCCAAATTCAAGCTGATGCTGGTGGAGGAATTGCAAGCGGAAGCCACAGCCGTGCTGCTGGATCCGATATGGGCCTTGCCGCGCGGCTTCACTGTTGCCTCTCCGGCAAAAGGCCTGATTGTGACATTGGAAAGCCACGCCTTTCGCGATGCGCCGGAGGGGCGTTACTCGGCGGAAATCGAGGGCTGGTCAGTTGAAAAAATCAAGCGGGCCGGTGGCGATGCCGTGAAGGTGCTGGCCTATTACCGGCCTGATGCCAACGCAACGGTGCGCACGGCCCAGCAGGATTTTGTCAAACGGTGCGGCGAGGCCTGCGCCCGCTATGATATTCCGTTTCTGTTTGAGCTGCTCGTCTATCCGCTCGCGGGGGATGCGCCGGCGACACAGGATTATGTGGAAATGTCGGGCAAGCATGCAGATATGGTGCTCGACAGCGTGCGCCATTTTGCGCCAGCCGATTTCGGTGTTGATATCTTCAAGCTCGAAAGCCCGGTCGAGGCGCGCGCGATAAAATCCGGCGATGCGGGGACGCAAGCGTTGTTCAATGAAATGGGCAAGCTCGCGGGCCGCCCATGGGTGATGCTCTCAGCCGGCGCCGGCATGAACGAATTTCGCACGGTGCTGGATTATGCCTATAAGGCGGGTGCATCCGGCTATCTCGCTGGCCGCGCCATCTGGGCTGAGCCGTTCAAGGCGGTGCCAGACTGGGAGGCGATCCGCCAAGGGCTGCGCACCGTGAGCCTGCCTTACATGCGCGACATCAACGCTCTCACCGACGCAGCAGCGACGCCTTGGCACGCGCACGCCCGCCACGCAGGATATGCCGGCGTTACGCCGGATGATGCAGCGTTTCGTGCGGCCTATAACGGATTTTAAGTCATGAAACAGCCGCTTAAAATTGCGGTTTTGCCGCTGGCGCGACCAACGTTCGATGTGCCTTTTGCCGAAGAGATGGCGCGGCGCGCATTTGCAGCACTCGATGCAACGGGGAACAGCATTATCGGCCCGCGCACCTTGCTGTTCGACGCGGCGCAGACGCAAGGCGCGATCGATGCGGTCACAAGCGAGACGATCGATCTGGTCCTGATCCTTCAGGTCACCTTCACCGACGCGACGATGACGGTGAAGATTGCCGAACAGTTGAAAGCGCCGCTCGCCATTTGGGCTTTTCCCGAGCCGCGAACCGGCGGGCGCTTGCGACTGAATGCATTCTGCGGTCTCAATCTGGCGTCCCATGCGCTGGGCCGCGGCGGGCATCCGCTATCATGGCTTTACGGCGAACCGGAGCGCGCGACCCTGCGTGATGATCTGCGCGCCATCGTCGAAGGTAATGGGCAACGCATAGCCGCACCAGTGCTGACCATGCCTGTGACAGCGGTCGATCAGGAGCGCGCGCGCGCGGTGCTGGCAAAATTGCAGGGAAAAAGGATCGGGCTGATTGGTGAGCATCCCGCCGGTTTCGATACCTGCCGGTTCGAGCCGGAAACGTTGCGCGCATTGGCCGGTATCGAAGTTGACCGTGTGGCACTGCCGGATCTGTTCCATCGGGCACGCGCCATGCCTGCGGCGCGTGTGGCCCAACTGCGCGATGAAACCGCGCGCCACATGTCCGGCCTCGATGGGCTGGACCAACCGCAGCTGGAAAAATCATTGCAGCTCTATAGCGCCTTTGATGCACTGGCCGCTGAAAACAAATATAGCGGCTTGGCTGTGCGATGCTGGCCGGAAATGTTCACGGAATTTGGCTGCGCCGCGTGTGGACCGATGGGCTTTCTCACGGAGCGTAACATTCCCTGCGCCTGCGAGGCTGACATGTATGGCGCAGTTACAAGTTTGCTGATGCAGGAGCTGGCAGGCGCGCCATCCTATCTCGTGGATATTGTCGATATGGATGCGGGTGCGGACAGCAGCGTGGTCTGGCATTGCGGCTCAGCGCCGCGCTCGATGGCCGATTCCGTAACGCCGCCAGCAGCGCAAATTCATTCCAACCGCAAGATGCCGCTGTTGCAGGAGTTTGCGCTGAAGCCGGGCCGCGTCACTGTTGCGCGGATTTCGCAGGCGCGCAATGAAACAACTTTGTATGTCGGCGGCGGTGAAATGCTGCGCGCGCCCAAGAGTTTTTCAGGCACCTCCGGTGTGTTGCGGTTCGATGCCGGCACCGCCGCCGCCGCAGCGCGGTTGCTCGATGAGCGCATCGAGCACCATGTCGCGCTGGTTTATGGCGACCACCGCGCACCGTTGGCGGCCATCGGCGAAAAACTTGGATTGCCCGTGAAGGAGCTGGGCTGATGGCGACTGAACTGCGCTATGGC
>JBOFFO010000007.1:0-4660 GCA_051648665.1 Beijerinckiaceae bacterium
CATAAACCCGGCGACCAGCACCGCCGCGACAATCGATGCGCGCTTGCCCGCTTCAATGGAATCCTGCCCAAGGCCGGGGCCGATGGTCCGTTCCTCCACCGGCGTCAGCGCCACCGGCAACGCACCGGACCGCAACTGAATCGCGAGATTGTTGGCGTCCTGCGCAGTAAAACTGCCGGTAATCTGACCGGAGCCGCCGGTGATTGGGGATTGCACAGTAGGTGCAGAGATGACGGTTTTTTCTTCGACGCCGCCCTGCTTCTTGTCCTTCAGCACGATGGCAAGGCGGCGATACAGCCCCTTGGTTGTTGCGTCACCAAAGGCGCGCGCGCCCGTCACGTCAAAGGCGAAATTAATCTGCCAGCCACCGCTCTGGGTGTTCGGTGCGGCGCTGGCGCTCGTGAGTCGCTCGCCCTTAACAATCACCTGTTTCTCGACCTGAATGGTCGCGCCCTCGCCGCCTTCCTTATATTTGACCGTCTCGATATCATTGGGGTTGGCGCCAGGCTCGGCGACAAAGCGAAACTCCAGTTCGGCGGTGGAGCCGACGCGCTCCTTCACGGTCTGTGAGTCGGTCGCACCCGGTACCTGAACCAGAACGCGGTCAAACCCTTGCCGCTGGATGTTTGGTTCAGTTACGCCATCGGGATCGACACGCTTGCGGATGACCTCGATAGATCGCGAGACCGCATCGCCAATGCGCTCGCTGATACCGGCCTCAGTGATATTGATGGCGACCTGTCCGCCTTCACCCTCGACAATTTCAAAGGGCGGGCGCGTCGAGGTGCCAAGCATCTGGTTGAAGCCCGGCGCGGCAAGCTTGCGGATTTCCGGCAACACTTTTTCGCGGTTGGCCGCATCCGGCATACGGAAGCTGACACCATTCGCACCGACAGGAATCGCCACCAGCGGCACCTGCGCCTTGCGGAAAATGTCACGGATTTCAGCCTGCAACTGCGTCGCGCGCTGGCGAACCACTGAGGCGGAATCCAGTTCGTAAAGCAGATGGACGCCGCCTTGCAGATCGAGGCCCAGCGGCATGGCGAGATGGGGCACAAGCCACGACGGCACGAAAGACGGAATCGCCTTCGTCACGGCCTCGCGCGTTTCCTTGCTCCACATGTTCGGCCACGCAAACAGAATGGCCCACAGCGCCAGCAGCACCACGGCAAAGGTCTTGAAGGGAGAGTAGCGCAGCATCAGTCTGCCTATCCTGTCGCGCAGCGGTCACGCCAATGGCCAAACCGCCGCCAATATGCCGCTTATCTCAGGCTTTGACCGGTTCGCCCTTGGCGCGAACATCGGCGATCATCGAGCGCACCACCTTCACGCGCACATTGTCAGCGATCTCGACTTCGATTTCGCCGCCATCATCCGGCACCTTCACAACCTTGCCGACCAGCCCGCCCGCCATGATGACGGTATCGCCGCGCCGCACATTGCTGATCATGTCCGCATGCTGCTTCGCCCGGCGCTGCTGCGGCCGGATGATCAGGAAATACATGATGATGAAGATCAGGATGAACGGCACGAGCTGGATCAGCATGTCGCTGCCACCCGGAGCGGCTGCGGCTTGTGCGTAGGCAGGGGTAATCAAAGGGTATCTCCCGGAATGGAAAGGCAACGCCCTTCAACGCCAGCGGGACGCCAGCGGCAGGGTCGGATTTCGGCGCGGACTATACTGACCACGGCCTTGAAAGCAACGCACTCCCGCACCAACCCCGATAGACGGCGCACAACCGCGCGACTAGAGCAGACACGAACATCCGCATCCGCCTCTACCCCAACAAAAACGCCCTTTCCATGACCGACGAAACACTTTCTCTCCTCCGCCGCATCGCTGAAGCGCTCGACCGCGCACACCCGGCGCCGCCCAAAGCTGCCGATGTGGCGGCGGCGGATGCCTTCGTCTGGAGCGCTGCGCCGCCGCGGCTGATTCCCGTCCCCAAGGTCAACCGGGTCGAACTTGGTCTGCTCAAGGGCATCGACCGGGTGCGTGACCAGCTCATGGAAAACACCCGCCGGTTTGCCGCCGGGCTTCCGGCCAACAACGCCCTGTTGTGGGGCGCGCGCGGGATGGGCAAGTCATCGCTGGTCAAGGCGGCCCATGCCAGCGTCAACCGGGCCGGTGGCAGCGACCGACCGCTGAAGCTCGTGGAAATCCACCGCGAGGATATCGAGAGCCTTCCGGCGCTGATGAGCATCGTGCGCAACGATCCGCACCGCTTCATCGTGTTCTGCGATGACCTGTCCTTCGATGCGGATGATACATCCTATAAATCGCTGAAGGCTGTGCTTGAGGGCGGCATCGAGGGGCGGCCGGATAATGTCATTTTCTACGCCACCTCCAACCGCCGCCATCTGCTGCCGCGCGACATGATGGAGAATGAGCGCTCGACTGCGATCAATCCCGGCGAAGCGGTGGAAGAGAAAGTCTCACTCTCCGACCGTTTCGGCCTCTGGCTTGGCTTCCACAAATGCAGTCAGGACGAATATCTGGCGATGGTTCATGGTTACGCCGGCCATTTCAAATTGCCCGTGCCCGAACGCGAACGTTTTGATCTTGAAGCGCTGGAATGGGCTACAACACGCGGCGCGCGCGGCGGACGCACCGCCTGGCAATTCATTCAGGATTATGCGGGACGCAACAACGTGCGGCTGGGCGACTGAAGGCTTGCCGCTCAAATTCCAAAAAAGAAAACGGCCGCCCTTTCCTGGGAGCGGCCGTTTTCCTTATTCAGCCGGCGGGTCTCGCGAAACCGGGCTGACGATATGAGAGTCCGGCGATCAGTTAAGGTAACTGGACGGATCGACCGGAGTCGAACCCTTGCGCAGTTCAAAATGCAACTGCGGCGATGAGACATTTCCGGTCTGGCCCGATGTCGCGACAGTTTGGCCGCGCTTCACCGTGTCACCCTTTTTTACTTTCAACTCGCCATTGTGGGCATAGGCGGAGACGTAACCATTGCTGTGACGGATCAGCACGAGATTGCCGTAGCCTTTTAGCTCGCTGCCGGAATAGGCAACCGTGCCATCCTCCGCCGCCTTGACCGGTGTGCCTTCTGGTACAGCGATGTTGATGCCGTCATTCCCTCCGGCGCGGAATCCGGAGATCACGCGGCCCTTGGCCGGCCAGCGGAAGTCTGCCGATGAGGACGGCTTGGCCGCAGCATCGACGGAGCCTGTTGTCACCGGCTCGGATTTTTCCGCCGGCTTGGCGCTCACCACCTGCTGTTTCGCTTTCGGCGCTTCATCTTCAGTGTTCTTCACCGGCGCGGCAGCGACCTTCGGCTCGGTCGGCTTGGCGGGTTTCTCGCCCAGAACCTGCGGCTTTTTCGGCTGCGTGGCTTTCATTTCCTGCGGCTTCTTCGCCGCTGGCGTTTCGTCCTCGTCATCCTCATCGGCAGCGACCGGCTTGGCGGTCGCAAGCTTCTGCGTTTTTGAGGGGGCTGGCTTGGCGGCCACAGGCTTAGGCGTTTCCTTCGCCCTGATCGTGGGCGCGGGCTTTTCGGCCACCTTTTGCTTATCCGCCACCTTTGGCTTGGCGGCAGCAACAGGCTTCTTCACCGGCGTGTCATCCTCATCATCGTCGTCCGCCACCTTGGCGGCCTGCACCTTCGGCTTCTGAACCGGCTTGGCTTCAGCCAGAGGCTTTGGCGTTGCGACGGGTTTGGGCTGCGCGATGGGCTTGGATTCAATCACCGGCTTTGCAGGTACAGCCGGCTTCGGCGGCGGTGCGACCGTAGCGACGCGCGGCGCTTCCGGCGCAGCGGTGCGCGCTGCCGTGCCAGCCTCGCCGGGACGATAGACCGGAACAGTGATGCGGCTTCCCGCCGGCACCTGTGAACCGGGCGTCAATCCATTGGTCTTGTAGATCGCATCGGCCGGAACGCCGTAGCGGTTGGCGAGCGTGTTGACGCTCTCGCCCTGTGCCAGAACCACGGAGGAACCGCCGGCTGCTGTCCAGCCATTGGCATTGAAACCCGTGACCGCAGCATTCACACCGGAGCCCGGCGGATTAATGGTGGACGAGAGTCCCGGACGGGACGGCGCAGGCAATGGGCTGCTGTTCAGCGCCTTGGCCGTTGCAATCGTGCCGGCAGCCTTGTTTGAAATCGACCCGGTCGTCTCGCGGTCGATATTCGACCCGATGGATGACGACGCAAAAGGATTCGAAAACGGATTTTGCGCGAAGCGGGAGGTTTCACCGCTGCACGCGGCTGCGCCAAGCGCTAGCACGCTGACAGAAGCGATTTTCGACAGCCGGAGGCAGCTTGCCGACGCAATACGAGAACGCATGGGAACACCTGAACGCTACGCAACTCGAACAGCCTTCAATTAAACCGATCCGGGTTAATCAAAGGTTTGCGTGTTCATACCCGGTTTAGGTTACCTGGCGCTTCAGGCTGAATCTTTTGCCAACAACCAGGGTAAATAGCCGCGTTTTCGTGCCAAAAATGGGCATTTTCACCATTCAAAGTGCGCGCGCGATCCCTGCACGCAACGCGGGCATGGTTAACAAACCCTGTATTTCCCAATGCGGCTTCTGGTTGTGATCAAGGGTCAGCGCTTCGAGATGACCGCTGGCACCGGCCTGTATGCACGCCACAGCGCGCATGCCACCCTGCAACATGCGGAGCAACCATTCCGGCCAATGGGG
>JBOFFO010000008.1:0-4916 GCA_051648665.1 Beijerinckiaceae bacterium
CGGCGACCGTTCGACCGAGGGACAGCTTCAGGCGGTGATCCGCGCCCACAAGACGCTGAAGGCCGCCGGGCTGGCGTAAAGGATCGGCCGGAAAAGTGCGAAGCGGTTTTCCGAAAAGCCGATCCGTCAAAAAAATCGGCCCCAAAAGTGGGCATCCCTTTTGGGATTAAGCCGATCCGTCATAAATTGTCGGACGGAACCGCAACGTCCGTCTCAGCCAAACGTGCGCAGCGGTTTTTGGCGCCGCGCGTGGTTGACAAACGGCAGCCGCCTTCGTGCCGACGCTCTTGTTGCCTTCAATAGCGGGGCGCAGTGCGCTGGCACACGCCACGCGCAGCTTCTCCACCCTATGACGCAACGTAAGTTTCATCGATCATTTCAGAGATGGAAACAAGGATCATGGGCATTCGGGAGCAGGCACGCGCCATCATCGATGCAGCATTGCCGCCGGGAAAAATCATTACGTCGAATGGCGCGACAGCATCAAAATATACCGAGATGACTGGCCTCTCTCAGGCGGCGCTCGAAAAAAACTGGAGCGGCGGCGGCATCATGACAGGCTGCAACGGCTTCACTGGCTGGTATGGGCAAAAGCTCGGTTCAAAAAAATACATGGGCGTTTTCGATTTGCAGAAGCTGTGCAAGGACGCAGGCAAGCCCGGCGCATGGATTCTCTCGAAATCGAGCAACCGCCCGAAGTATGGCGACATCCTGCGCCATGCATCATTTCATGTGGATGTCGCGCTCGATTTTTCCGGCGACATTCTCAACCGCGCCGCCGGCGGACAAGGCGGCAAAAAAATGGGCTGCGATGTTATTCGGCGCGTGGAAGGCAAATCAGCCTACGACTCGTCAAAACTGGTGGGCTGGATCGACATTGAAGCCTATTTTGGCGATGCCGCTGCCGCCGTCATTGCCACGCCTGCATGGCTGACGGGCTGGTGGGAAGTGCGTGACGCCACCGATACCTATTATTATTATTTCTCGCCGGGAAACTCGGTGCAATATACGCGCAGCAGCAGCTTTCTCAATGTCTGCCCGCATCTGGGGCATGAATGGTCAGGCACCTTCACGATCAATGGCACAGGACGGATCGACATTACGTGGAATGTTCCGGATTATCCGCGTGAACGCTTTACGCCCGGCGCAGGCGATCCCCCGGCCATGACCGGCGAGATCGTTGATTATAACGACATGGCTTTTCGCGCGCGGCATCTTTGACCGGTTGCTGGCGCCCACTGCAAGCAGGCGCCAGTCAATTCAAGCCTGCAATACCGGCACAAAGCTGCCATAGATCATCCGCTTGCCATCGAATGGCATCGGGTTGGTTTTCATATCGAAGCGCGGATCGTTCATCATCGCAGCAAAGCCCTTCTCATGGGCAGCCTTGTCAGGCCAGACGATCCACGAAAACACCACCGTTTCATCATCTTTTTTCTGCACCGCCATCGGAAAGGATGTGAGCTTGCCATCCGGCACCTCATCGCCCCAGCATTCCATCACCTGAATGGCGCCGTTGGCCTTGAACACCTCCGCCGCGAGCTTGGCATAGGCGACATACTGGTCCTTGTTGGCATTCGGCACAGCGGCCACAAACCCATCAACATACATGTCTTTCTCCCCTTGTTGAAAAGTAATGATTGGTTAGCCCTGCGGCGCAGGAGGAACAGCGCTCATGTCCATATGGAAGATTTCCCACACATGGCCGTCCGGATCCTCAAGGCTGCGCTGAATCATGAAACCATGGTCCTGCATGGGCGACGCTTCGCGCCCGCCGGCTTTCAGCCATTGCTGCATGCGGGCATCCACTGCGGCACGCGACTCTTCGGAAAGGGCCAGCAAGGTCTGAATTTGCTTGCGCGCATCAATGATGGACTTGTCCGTGAACTGCAGGAATTTCGCATGCGTCAGCAGCATCACATAGATATGCTCGCTCAGCACCATGCAGGCGGCTGTCTCATCCGTGAATTGCGGGTTGTTGGTGAAGCCCACCGCCTCATAAAATGCCTTGGATTTGTTCAAATCCTTCACGGGCAGATTCACAAAGATCATCGTCGGCATGGCGATTCCTTTTTCATCTCTTGTCCATGCAGGGCGGCTTAGCCCTGTGCGGCAGCCTCAATCGCTGATATGTCAAATCGCTTCATGGATGCCATTGCGTTGAACACGCGTTTGGCCCGGGCACGGTCCTTGCCGGTAATGAGTTGCATGAGGCGGAGCGGAAAGATTTGCCAGGATAATCCATATTTATCCTTGACCCAGCCGCATTGCTCTGTTCCGGGAACAGCGCAGAGCGCCTCATAAAGGTGGTCCAGCTCCGCCTGCGTTTCGACTGGCAGTTGCAGTGAGATTGCCTCGGTGAACTTGAATTGCGGACCGCCATTGAGGGCGACGAATGGACGGCCCGCCAGCGTGAATTCCACGATCAGCACCTGCCCTTCTCTTCCGGCAGTATAATCGCCCGGCGCCCGATGCACCGCTGTCACAGCGCTACCCGGAATGACGGACGCATAAAATCGTGCTGCCTCCTCAGCCTGCCCATCAAACCACAGGCAGGGCAAAACATCATTCATGGCAGAATCCTCTTCGATGGTTTTCAAGCCCGACAACACATCTTGGCCTGCCGAAATGTGCGGCGTCCGTCTATTGCGGTCCTACAAAGCAGAAGAACGCGCCCTGCGGATCAAGACCCTGAATGATGTGATCACCACCCGGCACTTCCATCGGGCCATACAGCACGCGACCGCCATGGGTTTTCACCGCCGCAACCGCAGCCGTGATATTCGCCACATTGAAATAATGATTCCAAAGCGGCACAGGCGCTTCAGCCGGCTTCTGCATAATCGCGCCGATCATGGCGTCATCATGGGCGATGAACTGATATTTGCCCATCGCGCCCATATCCATCGGTTCAGGCAGGCTCCAGCCGAACAGCCCTGTATAAAACGCCAACGCGCCTGATTGATTGCCCGCAAGCAATTCATTCCACGCGCAGCGGCCCACTGTTTTCGGCGCGAAGGCCGTGCTCTCCTGTTCAGCGCCCTGCGGCGGTTTTGGCGTCATGATGTAAAATGCAGCGCCATCGGGATCAGCCATCAAGGCAATGCGACCGGCCATCTCCACATCGCGCGCCGGCATCAGCACACGCCCGCCAAGCGCAAGGATCTGCGCCACAGCCGCATCGCAATCATCGACACCGATATAGCCGAGCCAGCACGGCCGCGCGCCCTGCGCCTGCATCTCCGGCGTTAGCGTGAGCACACCGCCGGTCATCCCGCCATCGGCATTCGTGATGAACCCATATCCCGGATTGGGCATCTGGCCCGGCGTCATGCGCCAGCCGACCACCGCCTCGTAGAACGCCTTTGACCCAGCCGGATCAGGCGTCATCAGCTCGTACCAGATGAAGCTCCCAATGAAGCTCCCTTGCGGCGATGCCATTGCGCGCTCCCGGCTGTGAATTGACAGGATTCCATTACGTTGATATCAACGTATTTGCCCGCTGTCAATGATGCCGGGCAATGCCGCCGGACCTGCCGCCGATGCCCTCGTTGCCGCTCGAAACTGTCCATGAGGTGCGCGACACCTGCCTCTGCTTCGCCACCCAGCGGGCGGCGCGGCGGCTGGCGCGCCGTTTCGACCGGGCTTTTCAGCCCTATGGCATTACCAACAACCAGTTTTCCCTGATGACCGCACTGGGCGCGCCCAACCCGCCGGCGATTGGCCACCTTGCCGCCTTTCTGGCCATGGACCGCACCACGGTGACCGCCGCCGCCAAAGCGCTGGAAAAACGCGGCCTTGTCACGGTTGGCGCCGATGCAGAGGATCGCCGCACCCGCCGTCTGCGCCTGACAGAGCAGGGGCGCACCCTGATGCACGCAGCCTTGCCCATCTGGCGGGCCGAGCATGCGGCGGTGGACCGGGAGATTGGCCTGCCTGCGGCCGATGCCCTGCGCAAGGCCCTGAAGGTGCTGGGCTGAGGGAGCGCCTATCGCCCCATCACCCCCGCTGATGGCTCCCATGCGGCGAAGATGTTTGCGCTGCGCTTGGCCTCTGTAATATGACTGAATCGTCTGGCCGGGTCGTCCACTCTTGTGCGGCGTCATGCCCGGCCCGCCGGTGCAAACCGGCCTGTATTTCCGAGCGAGGACCCATGGCTTCCGACGCGACCAAGACAGCCGGCACGACCGCTGGCATGCCGGATACGAAACTGTCTGTGCGCAAGACCTTCGGCATCGATTCCGATCTGGAGGTGCCGGCCTACAGCAAAGCTGGCGAACAGGTGCCCGATCTCGACCCCGATTACCTGTTCGACCGCGACACCACGCTCGCCATTCTCGCCGGCTTTGCCCACAACCGGCGCGTGATGGTCTCCGGCTATCACGGCACCGGCAAGTCGACGCATATCGAGCAGGTCGCCGCGCGGTTGAACTGGCCCTGCGTGCGCGTCAACCTCGACAGCCATGTCAGCCGCGTCGATCTCGTTGGCAAGGACGCGATCGTGCTGAAGGATGGCAAGCAGGTCACCGAATTCAAGGATGGCATTCTGCCCTGGGCTTACCAGAACAACATCGCGCTGGTGTTCGACGAATATGACGCGGGCCGCCCCGATGTCATGTTCGTCATCCAGCGCGTGCTGGAATCGTCAGGCCGCCTGACGCTGCTCGACCAGTCCAGGGTCATCCGCCCTCACCCCGCCTTCCGGCTGTTTGCAACCGCCAACACCGTCGGCCTCGGCGATACCTCCGGCCTCTATCACGGCACGCAGCAGATCAATCAGGCGCAGATGGATCGCTGGTCGCTCATCACCGTGCTGAATTATCTGCCGCACGACAAGGAAGCGGCCATCGTGCTGGCCAAGGCCAAGCATTATCAAACGACGAAGGACGGCAAGGACATCGTCTCGAAAATGGTGC
>JBOFFO010000009.1:0-5400 GCA_051648665.1 Beijerinckiaceae bacterium
AACCGGAATTGCGTCGCAAGACCCGCCGCGAAATGCCGCCGCAGGCGGATGACACGCCGCGCCGTCTACGCGAAAATGCGGGCGAAGGCTTCCGCAAGCCTTACACGCCACGCGAAAATCGCGGTGATGGGGAACGCGAGTTCAAATCGCGGGGCGAACGTCCCCCACGCGATTTCAAATCGCGCGGAGAGCGCCCCATGCGCGCCCGCGATGATGCTGCGCCGCGCCGTCCGCGCGATGAAACCGGGGAAGGCTTCCGCAAACCCTATAAGCCGCGCGAAAATCGCGAGGATGGGGAACGCAACTTCAAGGCACGCAGTGAACGTCCCCAGCGCGATTTCAAACCGCGTGAAGCGCGTGGCGATCGTCCGCAACGCGATTTCAAGTCGCGCGGTGACCGTCCCATGCGCGCCCGCGATGATGCCGCGCCGCGCCGTCCGCGTGAGGCAGCCGGAGAAGGTTTCGGTCAACCCTATAAGCCGCGAGAAAACCGTGGCGACGGCAAGCGCAGCTTCAAACCACGCGACGAGCGGAAGTTTGACGGGCCAAAGGGCGAGCGGACTTTCGCTGATCGTAAAACGGATGACCGCAAGTCATTTGGCGGCAAGTCCTCTGACAGGAAACCGCGCAGCGGCGGTGCGCCCCGCAGCCGCGATGGTGCTAAGCCATCGCGTCCGCCACGCAACCGTGATCGCTGAGCCGCGCCGTGCGTGTCGTGGCCGGACGGCTGGGCGGCCGTGCGTTGAAAACTCCTTCAACCGATGCGATCCGCCCAACAACGGATCGCCTGCGCGAGTCACTGTTTAATATCCTCGCGCATGGTTTTGATGACGTGGTGCGCGATGCGCGCGTCCTTGATTGTTTTGCAGGCACCGGCGCACTGGGTATCGAAGCCATGTCGCGCGGTGCAAAATTTTGCTTGTTTGTCGAAGAAGGCACTGAAGCGCGTGCTCTTATTCGCGACAATGTCGTTGCGCTTGGTCTCGCCGGATCAACGCGGATTTTCCGGCGCGATGCCACCAGGCTTGGCGATATCGGCGCTCTGGATGCCTTTGACTTGATGTTTTGCGATCCGCCTTATCGCAAAGGTCTTGGTGAAGAGGCGCTCATATCTGCGCGCGATCATGGCTGGCTCAAACCCGGCGCGCTCGCGGTGCTGGAAGAAGCGGCGGATGCGGATTTTGAAATCCCGAATGGATTTTCGCTGGTGGACGAACGCGGCCAGCGCGAGACCGTGCTGCGCTTTCTGCGCCGCATATAATTACTTGCGGCCAAACAGCCGTTCAATATCGCTGAGTTTCAGTTCGACGTAAGTTGGCCGGCCGTGGTTGCATTGCCCGGCGAACGGCGTCGTCTCCATGGTCCGCAGCAGCGCATTCATTTCATCCGGCTTGAGCTGACGTCCCGCCCGCACCGAACCGTGGCAAGACATACGAGACAAGACGGCATCGAGCCGCGCTTCAACCGCGCGGCTGTCACCCCATTCATCGAGGCTGTCGATCAGGTCGCGGATCATGGCCCGCACCGAGCCGCCGGAGAGAGCCACCGGAATTTCCGTTACCGCCACCGCACCGCGTCCAAAGGGCTCGATCACAAGACCGAGCGAAGCGAGCATGTTGGCATGGCCGAGCAATCGCGCCGCTTCCACCGCATCGCAATCGATCACATCGGGAATGAGAAGCATCTGCCGTTTGATGCCGCTCGCCGCGCGCTCCGCCTTCAGTTTTTCATAGACGATGCGCTCATGTGCCGCATGCTGGTCGACAATCACGAGGCCATCATCGGTCTGTGCCAGAATATACGTCGAATGAATTTGCGCCCGCGCTGCGCCGAGCGGATATGCAGATGTCTGATCTGGCACGGGCGTGGCGCTGTATCCGTGCTGTGCATTGTCAGAAAATCCGTTCAGTTCTGGCAGTGATGAATTCCGGATAGAATTTTGCCCCGCTTCGGCGACAGACGCCGAGGGCGCCCAGAAAGACGGGCCGAAGGAAGGCTCACGGTCCGGTCGATAATATACCGGAACCGCAGGCTGTTCCGGCTGCATCGCCGCAAGCGTGCGGGCGCCGCCGGTCGTGGAGGCGCGATGGCCCGCTCGCAGCAGCGCATCATGCAATGCACTGACGAGCGCGCCACGCACCAGTCCCGCATCACGAAACCGCACTTCCGTTTTTGCGGGATGCACGTTGACATCCACCGCACGCAGCGGGCAGCGAATATCAACAACGATCACCGGGTAGCGTCCCGACGGCAGCACATCGGCGTAGCCGCCGCGCACCGCGCCAAGCAGCAGCCGGTCACGCACCGGCCTGCCATTGACCATCACATGCACATGCGTCGCGCTGGGGCGATGCCAGGTTGGCAACCCGGCAAATCCAATGATCGACACATCCTCACGCGAAAAATCGACCGGTACGAGATTATCCTTCGCATCTTTGCCGATCACCTGCACGATGCGCTGACGGTATCCCTCTGGCGTATCCGCACAGGCCGGGTAGTCAATCAGCGCAATCTCGTCGCCTGAAAGCGTGAAATGGATGGTCGGGTTGGCGAGCGCCAACCGCTTGATCTGTTCCGCAACGGCCAGCGCTTCTGTCCGATCTCTTTTAAGAAATTTAAGACGCGCTGGCGTCGCCGAAAACAGGTCGATCACCTCGATGCGCGTGCCGCGTTGCAGCGCCGCAGGCCGCACGGATGATTTCTGGCCGGCATCCACTGTAATCGCATGCGCTGACGACGCGCGCTGCGCCCGCGATGTCAGCACCAGCCGGCTCACCGCACCAATGGATGGCAACGCTTCGCCGCGAAAACCAAATGTATCAATCGCCAGCAGATCATCGCCCGGCATTTTCGAAGTTGCATGCCGCTCCACCGCCAGCGCCAATTCATCAGCGGTCATGCCGCAGCCATCGTCAATGATGCGGATCAGTCTGCGGCCGCCGGCTTCAATAGCAATTTCGATATGGTGCGCGCCGGCATCGATGGCGTTTTCAACCAGTTCCTTCACGGCCGCAGCTGGGCGCTCCACCACTTCGCCGGCGGCGATGCGGTTAACGAGCACAGGATCCAGCAGGCGAATAGTCATGCGCCAGCATCCCACAAAACGGGGGCGAATTTAATGCGTTCAGGCCGCAACGGTTGTGGGCGCGCCAAGCAGCCGGCGCGCTTCCTCCGCACTCATCGGCTCGCCGAACAGATAACCCTGCGCATATTCGCAGCCCATCTGATAAAGCTCGATGGCGTCGCTCTCCGTTTCCGCCCCTTCAGCGATGGCCGACATGCCGAGATCATGCGCCATGGCAATCATGGTGCGCAGCAGGATCGGGCGCGTGCCCTTGCGGCTTTCGCGCACAAACGACTGATCAATTTTCAACGTGTCGAACGTAAAACGCTCCAGATAGGCGAGCGAGGAATGGCCGGTGCCGAAATCATCGAGCGACAGGCCAGCGCCCAACGCGCGGATGCGTTCCAGAATCTGCGCGGCATATTCCGGATTTTCCATCACGAGACTCTCGGTGAGTTCGAGCTTGAGGGATCCCGCCATGACGCGAGAGCGCGCCAGCGCATTCTTCACGTCCTGAAGAAGGTCATGCCGCAGCAACTGCCGGCTCGACACATTCACGCTGGCAAAAATCGGCGGATCGACATCGAGCGCCTGCTGCCACACCGCCAGTTCACGAGCGGTCTTGTCCAGCACATAAGCGCCCAACTCGATGATCGTCCCGGATTCTTCGGCGAGCGCAATAAAATCCTTCGGCATCAGGCGCCCAAGGCGCGGGTGGTCCCAGCGCAGCAGCGCCTCAAACCCGGCAATGGTCCGGTCTTCAAGCCGTACAATCGGCTGGAACACAACGGTCATCTCGCGCCGCTCAAGCGCTTGCCTTAGGTCTGTCTCGATCATCGTGCGTTCGTCGCGCGCCTGCCGCATGGCGGGCCGGAACACCTGAATGCGGTCGCCGCCCAGCTTTTTCGCGTTCATCAGCGCGAGTTCGGCGTTGCGTAATACATCATCTTTCGTCGCGCCGGATTGTGCGTCGGCGAGCGTCAGTCCGATGGAGCATTTCATATAGATTTCGCGGTCGCCAAAGGTGAATGGCGTTGCCAGCGTCCGCCGGACAGTATCGGCAAAAGCGGTTATGCGCTCCGGCTCGCTTTCTGACACAAGAACGATGGCGAATTCATCGCCGCCGATGCGGCCGAGAGAATCTTGCGGGCGCAAGATACGGCGCAGGCGTCGCGCCAGCGACAACAAAATAGAATCGCCGGCTGGCACGCCCAGCGATTCATTCACCTGCTTGAAGCGGTCGATGTCGATGGCAAGCACCGTTGGGCGCAACGTCTTGTCAGCGCGCATCAGCGCGAGTGCGGCATCGAGCCGATCGAGAAACAGCGCGCGGTTGGGCAGGCCGGTGAGATTGTCATGCACGGCGTCATGCAGCATCCGCTCTTCGGCGTTCCGCGCATCGGTCACATCAGCCAGTGTGCCGACGACGCGCGCCACATCGCCATCGGCGCCGAGAACAGGCCGCGCTTTCAGCCGCAGCCAATGATATTCGCCATTGTGCGCACGCATCCGGAAATCATGCTGGATCGCGCCCCGCCGTTGTTCGAGCAGCACATCAAGCAGGGCCGTATATTTGTCGCGGTCGAAGGGATGCAGGGTCGCCAGCCATTCACTGGCGGTGCCGTTGAGGGCGGCGCGCCGCAGGCCGAGCCGTTGTTCGAGGTCAGCATCCACATGAATGCGGTCCGCCAGCACATCCCAGTCGAAAACGGAATCGCCAGACCCGCTGAGCGCCAGCGCACGACGCGCCGTCTCCGGGCTGGCGGCCTCGCTGCCGGTCGCACCGCTGAATGCATATTGCAGCACCGTGAAGCCGATCAGCATGACCACGAGCACAAGGCCGCCGATCAATGCCGGCCCAACCACGTCATTGCTGAGCCTGCCGCTCACGGTGAAGCCTGCAGCGGTCACCCACAGCAGCAGCAGCGCCCATGTCGGGATTAGCATCACCGCACGGTCATACCCGTGGGTGGAGAGATACAGGATCAGTACAAGGCCAATCGCCGCAACCGCTCCGATGGACACACGCGCGACGCCCGCAGCAAAGGCCGGATTGAACAGCGCAAGCCCGATCAGCGCACCAAGGAACAGCAGCCAGCCGATGGTGAGATGGCTGTAACGCACATGCCAGCGGTTGAGATTGAGATAGGCGAACAGAAACACAAGAAGCGTTGCCGCCAGCACCGCTTCTGAAATCGCGCGATACACGCCCGATGCTTCCGGCGCGAGGCCGAAAATACGGTTGAAGAAACCAAAATCGATCCCTGCATAGGCGAGCACTGACCATGCCAGCGCCGCCGCTGCCGGAAAAATAATCGCGCCCTTTACGACGAACA
>JBOFFO010000010.1:0-2158 GCA_051648665.1 Beijerinckiaceae bacterium
ATGATGTCATCGGTGGTGGGGCTTGCGCCGGGTTTCAGCTCGACGAAAGCGCAGGGCGTTTCGCCCCATTTGTCATCAGGCTTCGCGACGACGGCGGCGGCTTGCACCGCCGGGTGTTTGTAGAGCGCATCCTCCACCTCAATCGAGGAAATATTCTCGCCGCCGGAAATAATGATATCCTTCGAGCGATCTTTGAGCTGGATATATCCGTCCGGGTGTTTCACGCCGAGATCGCCGGAATGGAACCAGCCGCCCGCCAGCGCCTTTTCCGTCGCCGATTTATTTTTGAGATAGCCCTTCATCACCACATTGCCGCGGAACATGACCTCGCCCATGGTCTCGCCATCGGCGGGCAGGGATTCCATCGTGTCCGGGTCCTTCACATCAAGCCCGTCAAGCGCGAGATAGCGCACGCCCTGGCGGGCTTTTTTCTGCGCACGCGCGCCGGGTTCCAGTGCGTCCCACGCCGCATGCCAGTCATTGATGACGGCGGGGCCATAGGTTTCGGTCAGACCATAAAGGTGGGTGACGTTGAAGCCTGCCGCGCCCATCGCGCCCAGTACCGCTTCCGGCGGCGGCGCGGCGGCGGTGAAAAATTGCACGATGTGGGGCAGGGGCCGCTTCTCGCTGTCCGGCGCATTCAGCAGCGTCGACATGACGATGGGCGCGCCGCACAGATGGGTGACCTTGTGATCGGCGAGTGCAGCGAACATCGCGTTGGCGCGCACATAGCGCAGGCAAACATGGGTGCCGGCTACCGCTGAAATCGACCACGGAAAACACCAGCCATTGCAATGAAACATTGGCAGCGTCCAGAGATACACCGGATGCTTGCCCATGCCGCAGGTCAGCACATTGCCCTGCGCCAGAAGCGCCGCGCCGCGATGGTGATACACGACGCCTTTCGGATCACCAGTGGTGCCGGACGTATAATTAAGTGAAATGGCATCCCATTCGTCATCGGGCATGTGCCCGGCGTAATTTTCGTCGCCGCCCGCGACAAATTCCTCATATTCGATTTCGCCTAGCCGTTCGCCATCGCCGGTAAACTCAGGGTCGTCATAATCGATGATGAAGGGCTTCGTTTTCGAATCAGCGAGCGCGGCCTTGACGATTTTTGAATATTCGCGGTCGGTGATGAGCACCTTCGTTTCGGCATGGTCGAAGGTGAAGGCGATGGTCGCCGGGTCGAGCCGCGTATTGAGCGTGTTCAGCACCGCCTTCGTCATGGGCACGCCGTAATGGCATTCGAGCATGGCGGGGGTGTTGGCGAGCATCACCGAGACCGTATCGCCCTTGCCAACGCCCATCTTTGCCAGCGCTGAACCGAGCTTGCGGGCACGGGCATAGAAATCGCGGTAGTTGCGGCGCAGGCTGCCGTGGATGATCGCAGTGTGATCGGGATAGACGGCGGCGGCACGCGACAGGAAGGTGAGGGGCGTCAGTGGCTGGAAGTTCGCCGGTGTCTTCGGCAGGTCGAGATCATATTTGTTTGCGGCCATCGGTCCCTCCTCGGGTGCAATCCGCGGGCACTGTTAGGCGGTTTGCCGCAGCGCATCAATCTGGCGAAAGGCGCATGCAGACGTTAGGTCAGGCCGGTAATGCCGGACCAGATCAGCCGCAACCCCATCAGGATCAGCAGAGCGTAGATGATCGGGTAGAAGCGGGCGGCGGGCATGCGCTTCACGATCCAGATCCCGCCAAGCATGGAAAGTACCGCCACGGGTGCGAGAATAGCCGATGCGGTGAGGGTCTCGCGGGTAAACAGGCCCAGCGCGGCATAAGGGAACAGCTTGACGAGGTTCAGGCCCGCAAACAGCCACGTCATGGTCCCGGCAAAGACGAGGGGCGGCAGGCGCAGCGGCATCAGATAGACCTGCGCCGGCGGCGCGCCGGCATGGGCAATGAAGCTGGTGATGCCGGTCAGCGTTCCCCAGAACACGCCGGCGCCGTCGCCCGCCCGTGTCGGCGGTTTTTCCGGCTGGCCGCGCAGGCGCTGGATCCACCAGTTCGCGCCGAAGACCAGCGCGATGATGCCGAGCATCAGCGTCACCGCATCGACCGGCACGCGGCTGGCCAGCGCAGCGCCGATCGCTGTGCCAAGCATCGCGCCGATAAACAGCACGATCAGCCCGCGCCGGTCGATGGACCGGCGAAA
>JBOFFO010000011.1:0-1571 GCA_051648665.1 Beijerinckiaceae bacterium
TGAAATCCGCGACGAAACCGTGTAACAGGCGGTCCGTAATCGGAACAGGTGAATTCATGCGCTTTGCGAAGGTGACTCAGCGGCTTGCCGGGCTGGGTTCGGAGAAGTGGGCCGTGCATATCGAAGGCCGGCGTCGGGCCGACCTGGGCGAGCCCATGATCTTCCTTTCGATCGGCGAACCCGACGCGCCGCCGCCAGCCGCCATCTTCGATGTGGCCGAGCGTCAGATGCGGGCCGGTCGCACACGCTATTCCAACGGACGCGGCGAGCCCGATGTCCTGCGCGCGTTGTCGCGCCTCTATACCGAACGGACCGGCCGGAGCATCTCCACCAGCCAGTTCCTGTTTCTGCCGGGTACGCAGACGGCGCTCTATGTCGCGATGATGGTGCTGGTGGAGCTTGGCGACGAAGTGCTCATGGCCGACCCCTACTATGCGACCTACGAGGGCGTGATCGCGGCTGCGGGCGGCGTGGCGGTTCCGGTCCGGGTCGATCCGGATCATGGCTTTCATCTGAAGGCCGCGGCCCTCGAGAAGGCAATCACGCCCAAAACCCGCGTGCTGCTGATGAATACGCCGAGCAATCCCACCGGCGCCGTCTTCACGCGCGAGGAAATCGCCCGGATCGGCAAGGTCTGCGAGCAGCACGATCTCTGGATCATCTGCGACGAGGTCTATGCATCGCTCACCTACGGCAATACGGTCTTCGCTTCGCCCTTCGACAGGGCGGAACTGGAGAAACGCACCGTCGTGGTGTCCTCGGTGTCGAAGTCTCATGCCATGCCGGGGTTCCGCTGCGGCTGGATCGCTTCGTCCGAGGAATTCTGCGCGGCGGCCCTTCCGGTGAGCGAAACCATGCTCTTCGGTTCACAACCCTTCCTCGAGGATGCAACCGCTTTCGCACTGGACAACCATTTTTCGGAATTGGATGCCATGAAGCACGCCTATGAGCGCCGGGCGCAGGTCCTCGTGGAAGGCCTGCGGGCATCGAAGACGGTCTCGGCCCGCATGCCCGAAGGTGGCATGTTCGTCATGGTGGACGTGCGCAAGACCGGGCTCTCCGGTCGGGCCTTTGCCGAGCGCCTCCTGGCCGAAGAGAATGTCGTGACCATGCCCGGCGAGAGCTTCGGAGCAGGCGGGGCCGGTCATCTGCGGGTGGCGTTGACCGTGGACGAATCGCAGATTGCCGAAGCTTGCCGCCGGATTGCCCGTCTGGCCGACCGCCTTTGCTAATTGTACAGTAATTTCAAAGGCCTCTGTGCCGCTTTGGAGCGCAGAATTAACGGTTGATGAACAAACTGTTAAGCTTTATGTCACCCGCGTGGCAGTAAAGTGATTCATAAGTTCAACCATTGCTGCAAACCTTTGCGGGGTATCGAAGTGGGTTCTACAGTTCAGGCGGATGCCAAATTCCTCCGCCGTGTTTTTCTCGGCCTGGTTCTCTTGACCTTGGCCACTGGCTTTCTGGCAGGCCTGACGACGGTGCAGGCCATGACCGACAAGACCGGGACCTGCGTCCTGCTCTGCCAATAGGGCGCCATGGCGGAGACCGGGCTCGCGGGCCTCTCCGCC
>JBOFFO010000012.1:0-4687 GCA_051648665.1 Beijerinckiaceae bacterium
GCGCCACCAATGCGATAGATTTCATCGACACCGGCGAGCGAAGCGGCTGCGAGCACGAGCGGATTCAATTTTCCGTCGGGCGATGGCACGACCATCACGATGCGCGGCACGCCCGCGATTTTCGCCGGCACGGCGTTCATTAGCACGGAGGAGGGGTAACTCGCCGTGCCGCCGGGCACATAAAGCCCCACCGCATCAATCGCGCTCCAGCGCCAGCCCAGTTCCACGCCCAGCGCATCCGTGAAACTTTCGTCGCGCGGCATCTGCCTGCGGTGATAGGCGTCGATGCGGTCGCGCGCGAAGCGCAGTGCATCAAGCGTGCGCGCATCGCATTGCGCCATGGCGTCACGGATTTCATCGGCGGAAATGCGCAGCGTGGCGGGCGTCAGAGTCAGCCGGTCGAATTTCTGCGTGCAGTCGATCAGCGCATCGTCACCGCGGGCCATGACATCGGCGATGATGCTGCGCGCGGCGGCATCCACATCCTCCGACACCTCGCGCTTCATCGCCAGCAGGGCGGCGAATTGCGACTCAAAATCGCGGGCGCTGGCGTCGAGCCGCAGCGCCATCAGGCGTCCCCTGTATGGTCGTCGAGATCGCGCAGTGCCGCCTCGATGCATTCCACGGTGAGGCGGATCGCTGCGCCATTCTCGAAAATCATGCCGATCTGGCCGGCGGGGCTGTTGGTCGTGGCGAAGGTCAAGCCGATGAGCGTCAGCTCGCCCGTGGCATCGGGCGCGATTTTCATGCGCTCGACGCGCGTGACACGGTCGAAATGCAGGCCGCACAGATGCTCGTGCGGCGCGCCAATCTGGCAGGTGCGGCGGCACAGCAGGGCAAAGCGCTTTTCGCGCGGCAGCCACGCCATCTGCGCTGGAGAAACGGCGGCATTCTGCACATGGGCCGACATGACCGCGAGGTCGTCGGCATCGAGGGCGATCAGTTTGAGATTGTCGCTGGCGCTCATGGCCGCCCATGTAGTGCGCGGCGCGGCCAGACGCAATCAGACCCACGGAGGAGAGCGTTGCGTGCTGTTCAGGCGAGCGACTGGCTGCGGTAGGCCAGCGCCTCCGCCAAATGGGCGCGGCTGATGGCGGCGGCTCCTTCAAGGTCAGCCAGGGTGCGGGCGACGCGCAACACCCGGTGATAACCGCGGGCGGTCAGCTTCATGCTTTCGGCGGCGGTGCGGATCAGCGCCTGCCCGGCGGGATCAAGCACCGCAACCGTATCGAGCAGCGTGGCCGGGCAGGAGGCATTGGTCGTCATGGCATCAAAGCCAAGCGCCATGTAGCGCTTCGATTGCCGCTCGCGGGCGGCAGCGACGCGGGCGGCGATGTCCGCTGAACCTTCCTGCGGCGGCGGCAGCAGCAGGTCGGCGGGTGTTACCGCCGGGACATCAATGGCGAGGTCGATGCGGTCGAGGAGCGGGCCGGACAGGCGGCCCTGATAGCTCGCCATGCATTTGTCGTTGGGCGCGCGCTTGCAGGCAAAGCCGGGATCCATCGCCTTGCCGCAGCGGCAGGGGTTCATCGCCGCGACGAGCTGGAATCGCGCCGGGTAGGTGATGCGGTGGTTGGCCCGCGCGATCATCACCTCGCCGGTTTCCAAAGGCTGGCGCAGGCTGTCGAGCACCTGCGACTGGAACTCCGGCAACTCATCAAGAAACAGCACGCCGTGATGGGCGAGCGAGCATTCGCCCGGCCTTGCATGCAGCCCGCCGCCGACGAGTGCGGCCATCGAGGCGGAATGGTGCGGGCTGCGGAACGGCCGCCGGTCAGTCAGCGCGCCATCGGCCAACTGCCCGGCGACCGACTGGATCATCGATATTTCGAGCAGCTCCTTCGCCTGCAACGGTGGCAGGATCGAGGGCAGGCGCGCCGCGAGCATGGATTTTCCCGCGCCGGGCGGGCCGTTCATCAACAGGTTATGCGCGCCGGCGGCGGCGATTTCCAGCGCGCGCTTGGCGGTTTCCTGCCCCTTCACGTCGCGCATGTCGGGCAGGCCGATCTCCTGCGCGACAAGGCGCGGTTCAGGCCGGCTCAACACCTGCGTGCCCTTGAAATGGTTGGCAAGCTGGATCAGTGAGCGCGGCGCGAGCACGGCGATGTCGCGGGACGCCCACGCGGCCTCCGGCCCGGTCTGCGCCGGGCAGATCAGCCCGTGGCCGCGCGCATTGGCGGCGATGGCGGCGGGCAACACGCCTGCCACCGGCGTGATCGAGCCATCCAGCGCCAGTTCGCCCAGCACGGTGAAGCCATCGAGCGCATCCTGCGGAATCGCGCCAATCGCCGCCATCACCGCGAGAGCGATGGGCAGGTCGTAATGGCTGCCCTCCTTGGGCAGGTCAGCGGGGGCGAGATTGACGGTGATGCGCTTGTTGGGCAGCGCGAGGCCTGAGGCGATGAGCGCGGCGCGCACCCGCTCGCGGCTTTCGCCCACCGCCTTGTCCGGCAGGCCGACAAGCACGAACAGCACCTTGCCCGGCGCGATCTGCACCTGCACATCGACCGCGCGGGCTTCAACACCCTCAAACGCAACCGTCGCAACCCGCGTGACCATGTAGCAATCCAAGCCAGACCAATGCCGCCACCCTAAGGGCAGTTCGCAGGAGGTGCAAGAACATATCAAGAACTACTGGGATTATTCCGCAGCTGCGACAGGCGCCGGCACATCTGCCAGCCGTCCATCGACCACATGCAGGCGCTGGGTCGCGGCGGCGGCGAGTGCGAGGTCGTGCGTCACCATGACGATCGTGCTCCCTTCCTCCGCCACGAGGCGGCGGAAAATATCGAGCACCTGCGCGGTGGAGGCGGAATCAAGATTGCCGGTCGGCTCATCGGCGAGGATGACGCGCGGCGTGTTGGCGAGCGCGCGGGCAATGGCGACGCGCTGGCGCTGGCCGCCGGACAGTTTGTCCGGCGTCTTCATGGCATGATCGGCGAGGCCGAGCTTGGCGAGCAGCGCGCGGGCGTGGTCGCGCATGGCGGCTTCCGGCATCGCGCCGAGCGCGCGCATCGGCAGCATGACATTGTCGAGGGCGGAAAACTCCGGCAGCAGGAAATGAAACTGGAAAATGAATCCGAGCGTGGACAGGCGCAGTTTCGCGCGCGCATCGTCATCAAGACCGGCGGTGGATTTTCCGTCGATCAGCACATCGCCGCTGGTGGGGGAATCGAGCAGACCGAGCAGATACAGCAGCGAGGATTTTCCCGAACCTGACGGGCCGGTGATCGCGACAAGGCCGCCATTGATGGTGAGCGAGACATCGCGCACCAGCGTGACCGGAATCGCAGCCGGCAGAATGCGGGTGACGTTGCGGGTTTCGATGATCGGCGGGGCAGATTTTTCCTGCATCACGTCGCCCCGCGAATGATATCCACGGGCGGCAGGGCTGCCGCTTTCCGCGCCGGCAGGAAGCCTGCGATGACGGAGGATAAAATCGCCACCGCGCCGGCCCCGGCATAATGCAGCGGCTCATAAATCACGGGCAGCGAGGTGGCGTCGGCAAAGGGCGTGCGGATCGGCACCAGCGACAGGCCCCATGTCATGAGATAGCCCATGATGAAGCCGAGCGCCGCACCAGCAAGGCCGATCATCAGCGCCTCCAGCACGAAAATGCGGCGCACCGTGGCGCGCGGCAGGCCGAGCGATTTCATGATGGCGATGTCGCGGGTTTTTTCGTGTGTGATGGTGGAAACGATATTGTAGGTGCCGAAGCTGGCGACCAGCAGAATGGCGCCGACGACCGTGAACATGATCAGGTTGCGGATCAGGAAGGCGCTCATCAAATCTTCATTGGCCTCCTGCCATGACAGGGCCTTGTAGCCGACCTGCGCCTCGATCAGCGCGGCGATGTCGCGCGATTCCATGGCGTCATTCAGGCGCACGCGGATTTCATTGATCAGCCCGGTCTGACCGGCGAGAATCTGCGCGGTGCGGGTCAGCGTATAAATCTGCGTTTCATCCACCTGTTTGACGCCGGTGCGGAAAATGCCGGCCACGCGCGCGTCGATCGGCGTGCCGGACACCGGCACGAGCGAGACGGTCGCGCCCATTTTCAGGCCGAGCTTCGTCACCATGCCGTCACCGATGATGATGCCGTTCGGCACGGTGTTGAGCGCCGGAAGCGTGCCGCTTTTCATATTTTTCGGCAGCGAGGACACGCTCGGTTCACGGCGCGGATCGATGCCGAGCACCCCGGCGGCGAGATCGCGGCCGGCATAGCGGATGATGGCGCGCGTCGTCACCGACGGCGCGACGGCGCCCGGCACCCAGGATTCCAGCGCGGCAATCAGGGCCAGCGGATTTTTCAGGCCGGGCCGCGTTTCGTCAGGGCGCAGCCCGTTGATCTGCGCCGCATCGAAGGTTTTTTCCGCCGGCTGCGGCGGCGCGCTGCGCTGCTCATCCTTGATGCTGACATGGGCGAGCGTATCCACGAGTGTCGCAACGAAATCGCGTTGCGACCCTTCCATCAGCGACGCCATCATGATGGAGAAGCCGACGCCGGTGGCAATGCCGAGCATGCCGACGATGGTCTGGCGCAGGCGGAACCGCACATGCGTCAGCGCGATGTGCAGGATCAGCTTCATGCCGGGTTCTTTTCGATCACGCGCACGCGCGCGCCGTCGGTGAGGTTTTTGGGGATGGGCGCAATCACGCGCTGGCCTTCTGTGAGGCCATCGAGAAT
>JBOFFO010000013.1:0-6064 GCA_051648665.1 Beijerinckiaceae bacterium
TGAAATTGACCATTTCCTTGCCATCGAGATGATCGAGCGTCCAGAAAATCGTCATGAGACCGAGCACGAGCTGCACCCAGATCAGCGCGAGAACGGCAATATCGGCAAAACTCGATGTGCTGCGAATGCGCGCATCGCCGAGCCGGCGGTGCAGCAGTAACGAACATCCGATGAAGGCGAGAATGCCGGCAAGCCCGCCGACAACAACCGCGCTCTTCTGTTTGAAATCATGCGCAACCTGCAGGGAATCAAAAATAATAATCGGCGTCATCATCCCCACGAGATGCCCGAAGAACAGCACCAGCACGCCGACATGGAACAGCACGGATCCCCATATCAGTTGCTTGCGCCGCAGAAGCTGGCTCGACTTCGCGCGCCAGGAATACTGATCCTTGTTGAAGCGATAGATGCTGCCGACAATCATGATCGTCACAGCCACATAGGGATACCAGCCGAACAGGAGATAATTGAGAAATTCATGCAGGCTCATCGCGGACCTCACGAAAGGGTGTTGCGTTGAATGATGGGTGATGGCCGTGGCGGCGGTTGCACGCCGGGCGCCGGGCGCAAGCCCTGCCGCACTTTGGCGCGCAATGTGTCGCGTCCGCACGCATCCTGCGAATTGACGAAGCGCACTTCCTCCTCTTCCCAGTCCGCATCGAGCGCTTCAAGATCATCCGGCTCCGGATCCGGTTCGGCGCGCAAGCGCTCCAGCGCCTCCGCGTCGGGCTTCGCCTTGGAGATCGTCACCAGCGCATCGAACACGGCGGCATAGAGCGAGGACCGCTTCTGCAACCGCTCGCGTAGCGCCATAAAAACATGCGCTGGCTGGCCGATGAGTTCGATCGCATCTTTTGGAGCGCGTGTTGACGCATATTCGAGGAACAGCGGCAGATAGTCCGGCAATTCCTTGGTCGTGGGCGAGTAACCGCCTTCCTCATACACGCGGATAAGATCAACCATCGCCTGACCCCGGTCACGGCTTTCACCATGCACATGCTCGAACAGATGCAGCGAGAGCGAGCGTGTGCGATCAAACAGCAGCAGATAGCGCTCCTGCCTGTCGAACAAATCTCCCTTCGCAATGTCATCGATCAACGCATCGACAGCGCTGCGTACAGAGCCGGTGACCAGTTTTTCTGCCGACAGGACGGCCTTTAGTTCATTCGCCGCCTGCTGCAATTCCGCCGTGGGATAGCACAGCAGTGCGGACAATACCCGAAGAGTGCGCATCAGACCGGCTCCATCCGCTTGCTGCCGGCAGTGCCGGCAAACAGATTCGGCGTGCTGTCGGATGTGCCGCAGCCGTTGCCGAAGGTGAAGCCACAACCGCCACGCATCTCATACGCATCTTCCGTCAATTCGCGATGCGTGGTGGGGATGACGAAACGGTCTTCGTAATTGGCGATGGCCATATACCGGTACATCTCCTCGATCTGCAGGCCGGTGAGACCAACCCTGCCCGCCACCGCCTCATCAAGGACGCCATCAACCGTTTTGGCGCGCATATAGCTGCGCATCGCCAGCATGCGCTCCAGACCCGTCGCCACCGGCCCTTCATCGCCAGCGGTGAGCATATTGGCGAGATAGCGCAGCGGAATGCGCAGCGAGCGCACGTCCGGCATGCCGCCATCAATGCCCATTTTCCCGGCTGATGCAGCCGCGGTGATTGGTGACAGCGGCGGCACATACCAGACCATCGGCAAGGTGCGATATTCCGGATGCAGCGGAAATGCGACCTTCCATTCCATCGCCATTTTCCAGATCGGAGATTGCCGCGCCGCTTCAAGCCACGCTTCAGGAATCCCATCCCGCCGCGCCTGTGCGATCACCGCGGGATCGTTGGGATCCTTGAACACCCGCAATTGCGCGTCATAGAGATTCTTGTCGTTCGGCACCGAGGCTGCCGCCTCGATCTCATCGGCATCATAGAGCATCACGCCGAGATAGCGGATACGCCCGACGCAGGTTTCAGAACAGACGGTGGGTTGGCCAACCTCAATGCGCGGATAGCACAGAATGCACTTCTCGGACTTTCCGCTCTGCCAGTTGTAATAAATTTTCTTGTAAGGACACCCGGAAACGCACATGCGCCAACCCCGGCACTTGTCCTGATCAATCAGCACGATACCGTCTTCCTCGCGCTTGTAGATCGCTCCGGACGGGCAGGAGGCAACGCAGGCCGGGTTCAGACAATGCTCGCACAGGCGCGGCAGATACATCATGAACGTATTTTCGAACTGGCCGTACATCTCCTTCTGCACGCCCTCGAAATTATAATCTTTCGAGCGCTTGGAAAATTCGCCGCCGAGAATTTCCTCCCAGTTCGGCCCCCACTCGATCTTCTCCATCCGCTCGCCGGAAACGAGCGACCGGGGCCGCGCCGTGGGAAACGCCTCCATCTCCGGCGCTTTTTGCAGATGTTCGTAGTCGAATGTGAAAGGCTCGTAATAATCGTCGATTTCCGGCAGGTTTGGATTGGCAAAAATGTTGGCGAGAATACGCCATTTCGAACCGATCTTCGGCTCGATCTTGCCATTGGCCTTGCGTCGCCAGCCACCATTCCAGCGCTTTTGATTTTCCCAATCCTTGGGATAGCCGATGCCTGGCTTGGTTTCGACATTGTTGAACCAAGCGTATTCCATGCCTTCCCGATTGGTCCAGACATTCTTGCAGGTCACCGAGCAGGTGTGGCAGCCAATGCACTTGTCGAGGTTCAGAACCATCGCAATTTGCGCACGAATTTTCATGGATCTCTTCCTTGTTACTCGGCTGCGGTCAGCGTGGGTTGCGCATCCTGGGCCGGGCGTTCCAGCCAATCGACATTTTTCAGTTTGCGCACGATTACGAACTCGTCGCGATTGGTGCCGATCGTGCCATAGTAGTTGAAGCCGTATGAAAACTGGGCATATCCGCCAATCATATGCGTCGGCTTCAGCACAGCCCGCGTCACGGAATTATGGATGCCGCCACGGTTGCCAGTCATTTCCGATCCCGGCACGTTCACGATCTTTTCCTGCGCATGATACATGAACAGGGTGCCTGTTTTCATGCGCTGTGACACAACCGCGCGGGCCACCAGCGCACCGTTGGAATTGTAGGCTTCCACCCAGTCATTATCGACAATGCCGGCCTTGGCCGCGTCTTCCTCGCTCAGCCAGACGATCGGCCCACCGCGCGACAGCGTGAGCATCATGAGATTGTCGGTATAAGTCGAATGGATGCCCCACTTCTGGTGCGGCGTGATGAAATTCAGCACCACCTGTTTTTCGCCATTCGGCTTCATGTCGATCACCGGGCTGACAGTCTTCAGATCGACCGGCGGACGATAGACACAGAAGCCCTCGCCGAATGCGCGCATCCAGAGATGGTCCTGATAGAGCTGCTGACGGCCGGTCAATGTGCGCCACGGGATCAGTTCATGCACATTGGTATATCCGGCGTTGTAACAGACCTTTTCGCTCTCCAGCCCCGACCATGTTGGCGCAGAGATAATCTTGCGTGGTTGCGCCACCACATCGCGAAAGCGGATTTTCTCATCCTCTTTCGGCAAGGCCAGATGGGCATGCTCGCGGCCCGTGGTTTTCGACAGAGACCCCCACGCTTTCACAGCCACTTCACCGTTGGTTTCCGGCGCGAGCATCAGCAGCGTCTCTGCCGCATCAATATCGGTGACAATTTTCGCCATGCCGGCTGTGGGGCCGGATGTGTGCACGCCATTGAGTTGCTTGAGATGCTCGACCTCATGCGCGGTGTTCCACGCAATGCCCTTGATGGCATTGCCGGCTTTTTCCATCAGCGGCCCCAGCGAGGTGAAACGCGCATAGATGTTGGGATAATCGCGCTCCACCACTACCACTGTTGGCATGGTTTTGCCGGGAATCGGTTCGCACTCGCCCTTTTTCCAGTCTTTCGGGTCGAAGGGTTGGGCAATCTCGTTGGGGCTGTCATGCATGATCGGGTTGAGCACGACATCCTTTTCAACGCCGAGCACCTCCGGCGCGACGCGCGAGAATGCATGCGCGATGGATTTGTAGATATCCCAGTCGCTGCGCGCTTCCCATGCCGGATCGACCGCGCCCGTCAGCGGATGGATGAATGGATGCATGTCAGAGGTGTTGAGATCATTCTTTTCATACCAGGTCGCGGTCGGCAGAACGATGTCGGAATAAACGCATGTCGTGGACATGCGGAAATCCAGCGTCACCAGCAGGTCGAGTTTTCCTTCCGGCGCCTTGTCATGCCAAACCGCCTCTTTGGAACGGGCCTTGCCTTCAACACCAAGATCCTTGCCGAGCACGCCATGGGATGTGCCAAGCAGATGCTTGAGGAAATATTCGTGGCCCTTACCTGATGAGCCGAGCAGGTTAGAGCGCCACACAAACAGGTTGCGCGGCCAGTTCCTCGGATTATCAGGGTCCTCGCAGGAGAGCTTGAGCGTGCCCTCTTTCAGCGCTTTGGCCACATAATCCTTGGCCTCCATCCCCGCAGCGGCCGCATCTTTCGCCACCTGCAACGGATTGGTTTCAAGCTGCGGCGCAGAGGGCAGCCAGCCCATGCGCTCGGCGCGGATATTATAATCGATGATCGCGCCGTCCCACGGGCCAGCAGGCGCAGTGGGTGAAACAATGTCCCCAACCGTCACGGTTTCATAGCGCCATTGATCGGTGTGCGCATACCAGGCGGACGTCGAATTCTGCTGGCGCGGCGGCCGGCCCCAGTCCAGCGCAAACGCCAGTGGCGCCCATCCCGCCTGCGGCCGTAATTTTTCCTGACCGACATAATGCGACCAGCCACCGCCGGACTGACCGACACACCCGCACATCACCAGCATGTTGATGACGCCGCGATAATTCATGTCGCAGTGGTACCAGTGGTTCATCGCCGCGCCGATGATGACCATGGAACGGCCGCGCGTCTTCTCGGCGTTGGTCGCAAATTCGCGCGCAACCTGAATGATCTTGTCGCGCGATACGCCCGTGATTTTCTCTGCCCAGGCGGGCGTATAGGGCGTTTCCTCATCGTAGGATCTGGCGACATTTTCGCCGCCGAAACCACGATCGACCCCGTAATTCGCAAGGAAGAGATCGTGGACCGAAGCAACCAGCGTCTCGCCATCCGCGAGTTTCAATGTCTTCACCGGCACCTTGCGCTTCAGGATCGAACCATGATCCGTGCTGGTGAAATGCTCGTGCTGGATATTGCCGAAATAGGGGAACGCCACCTCGGCCAGATCATCCCTGATATCGGCGAGCGACAGCCGCAACCGCGCCTCCGCACCGGAGGATTGCTGCTCCTGCAAATTCCACTTTCCGGTTTCTCCCCAACGAAATCCGACCGAGCCTTTCGGCACGACGATAGCACCGCTGGTCTCATCAAAGGCGACCGTTTTCCAGTCCGGATTGTTGGCTTCGCCCAGCCCGGCATCGAAATCCGAAGCGCGGACGAACCGATCCGGCACCAGCGTATCGCCCTGCCGCACCAGCCGCACCAGCATCGGCATATCCGTATATTGCCGGACATAGTCGCGGAAATACTCCGCCTGCCGGTCCACATGATATTCTTTCAGGATGACATGGCCCATCGCCATCGCCAGCGCTGAATCCGTACCCTGCTTCACGCTGAGCCAGATATCGCCGAATTTCGCGGCTTCCGAATAATCGGGCGAAATCACAGCAGACTTCATGCCGCGATAGCGCGCTTCAGTGTAGAAATGCGCATCCGGCGTGCGGGTCTGCGGCACATTGGAGCCCCAGAGAATAATGAATCCGGCGTTATACCAGTCAGCGGATTCAGGCACGTCCGTCTGCTCGCCCCAGGTCTGCGGTGAGGACGGCGGCAAATCGCAATACCAGTCATAAAACGACATGCAGACGCCGCCGATGAGGCTGAGATAGCGCGAACCTGCGGCGTATGACACCATCGACATGGCCGGGATCGGCGAGAAGCCGAAAATGCGGTCCGGCCCGTGTGTTTTGGCGGTATAGGCGTTTGCCGCCGCGATGATTTCGGTCACCTCGTCCCAATTGCCGCGCACAAAGCCGCCATGCCCGCGCTTTTTCGT
>JBOFFO010000014.1:0-1650 GCA_051648665.1 Beijerinckiaceae bacterium
GGCAAAGCGCCTGCCGAGGCAGATTTCACAATTTAGGTTGTGGAAAATGAATTTTATCGACATCGCCTGTGAATTAGCCTAGGTCTGCGGGCCCTATCCCAACCGCAAGGCATGCCATGTCCGTCCCACCCCGTCCGGCCGCTGGCCGGGGCCGCATTTATCAGTCCATCACGGAAACGATTGGCGATACGCCGCTGGTGAAGTTGCAGCGCCTGCCGGCCACGCGCGGCGTGCGCGCGGAATTGCTGGCCAAGCTCGAATTTTTCAATCCCATCGCCAGCGTCAAGGACCGCATCGGCGTCAACATGATCGACGCGATGGAGGCGGATGGCCGCATCAAGCCCGGTGCAACCCTGATCGAGCCGACATCGGGCAACACCGGCATCGCGCTGGCGTTCGTCGCGGCGGCGCGCGGCTACCGCCTCATTCTGGTCATGCCGGAAACCATGTCGATCGAGCGCCGCAAGATGCTGGCGCTGCTCGGCGCGGAACTGGAGCTGACGCCCGGCCCGCTCGGCATGAAGGGCGCCATTGCCCGCGCCGAGGAACTGAAGGCGTCAATCCCCGGCTCCATCATCCCCCAGCAATTCCAGAACCCGGATAATCCGGCGATCCACCGCAGCACCACGGCCGAGGAAATCTGGACGGATACCGGCGGGCAGCTTGATTATTTCGTCTCCGGCGTCGGCACCGGCGGCACCATCACCGGCGTCGGTCAGGTGCTGAAGAAGCGCCTGCCGAAGCTGAAGATCATTGCCGTCGAGCCGGAGGATTCGCCCGTGCTGTCCGGCGGCAATCCCGGACCGCACAAGATTCAGGGCATCGGCGCCGGCTTCGTGCCGGACATTCTCGACCGCAGCGTCATCGACGAGGTGTTGACCGTCGGCAACCAGACCGCCATCGACACCGCCCGTGCGCTGGCCCGGCAGGAGGGCATTCCCTGCGGTATTTCCTCCGGCGCTGCGGTGGCGGCGGCGCTTGAACTGGCGAGCCGGCCCGGCATGGATGGCAAGCGCATGGTCATCATCATCCCCTCCTTCGCCGAGCGCTATCTCTCGACCGCGCTGTTCGAGGGAATCGGATAGCGGCGGCATCAGCGGTTTGAAGGTGTGGCGGCTAGCGCATGACGTGTTTTCGCGGAAACACGCCATGCTCTGTTTTCAAGGAATCGATCACGTGTCCTGTGTTTTGACGATTCCGCCAAAACACAGCGTGATCTGGCGGGCCGCCTTTTCTTTGCCGGGCAATGACCGCGTGCTCCGCCGCACAGAAAAGGGCGGACCATGCAGGCACAGTGGGTTCAACAGGAATTCACGCCATGCGCCGCCCCGCCCAAACCTTCGCCCTTCTCGTTCTGATGAGCTTTTGCTTCATGACCCACGGCAAGCTTCCGCGCCTGCCTGAACTGCGTGGCACAGATACGCTCGAACTGGCGCAGCGCTTCAACGGCGAAAAATCGCTGCGGACGTGAACGAAAGCGTTTGCAAGCGAAGTGGGCACCGGTTCGCGTGAAGCAAATGCGTAAAATCAAGAAAGCGTTTGCAAGCGAAGTGGGCACCGGTTCGCGTGAAGCAAACGCGTAAAATCAAGAAAGCGTTTGCAAGCGAAGTGGGCGGCGGTTCGCGTGGAGCAAACGCGGCCAAATCATTT
>JBOFFO010000015.1:0-3956 GCA_051648665.1 Beijerinckiaceae bacterium
TGCAAGTGACCGGCGTTATAAGCGGGTGAACGGGCGGCGCAACCTCCCACCCCATGCGGCAGATCAAGACCGGCCCCGGACGCGCGGGTTGCTCCGCACTGATGCTTGCCACCAGGAGGCAGATATGCGCGTCTGATACAGAAAGATTCGCCCTGCCCGGCCACAATCTTGCGCGTTTCGCGTGGCTCCCTGATTGCAACGAAAGGCATTTGTATGGCCCGGCGTCCGACCCTCGATTTCTGGTTCGATTTTGCCTCGACCTATTCCTATCTGACGAGCCAGCGGATCGGGCAGGCTGCCGAAGCGGCGGGAGTCGATGTGCGCTGGCGGCCCTTCCTGCTCGGGCCGATTTTCGCCGCGCAGGGCTGGAACAGTTCGCCGTTCAATCTCTATCCGGCCAAGGGCCGCAATATGTGGCGGGACATGGAGCGGCTCTGTGCGGATATGGGGCTGCCGCTGATGCGGCCGGCCGGCCAGTTTCCGCAGCATAGCCTGAATGCCGCGCGCATTGCCATTGCCGGGCGCGATGCGGGCTGGCTGCCGGCCTTTGCCACTGCCCTGTTCCGTGCCGGGTTCGGCGATGGCCAGAACATTGCCGATGAGGCCGTCCTCACTGCGACGCTGCGCGCCGTGAATGTCGATCCCGGTCCCGCGCTCGCGGCGGCGCGATCGGACGATGTGAAGAACCGGCTGAAGGCGGAAACCGAATATGCGAAATCCATCGGCCTTTATGGCGCGCCGAGTTTCGTGACGCAGGATGGCGAACTGTTCTGGGGCAACGACCGGATGGAGCAGGCGCTGCGCTGGGCGCAGACGCAAGCCGGCGGCTAGATCACTGATATTGGTATGCGACCGGCGGCAGGCGCAGAACATCCTCGCCAATGACCTTGCCCGCGCGCGTCTTGCGGACGGACAAAAAGCTGCCATCGGCGCGCCGGGTGACATCCATGAAGCCGGCATAGGCAAAGGGCAGCGTGCTGTTGGCGAAGAAGCGTTGCGGATCGTAACCGTCGACGGTGACGCCGGTGCCGAGCGTGCGCGCCACCAGCGCCGCCATTTCAAAGGCCGTCGGAAATTTCAGCGCCGCGAAGGCCTTGGCAATCGCGCCATCGGGATCGTTGGTGAACAGCATTTTCGGCACCAGCGTGATATAGAGATGGGCGCTGCCATGGCCCCATATTTCCTCATGTTCGCCCATCGCCTCGTTGTGATCGGCCGTGACAAAAACATAGACCTTGCCAGGCTGTTTTGACGCAAAGTCGAAAATGCGCTTCAGCGAGCGGTCATAGCAGCGCATGCCATTGTCGTAATCATTGGCGCGCAGGGCGTTACGGCTGGTCCCTGTCGTGGTCAGCGTGTGCAGCGTTTTATCGAGGTGATCGCAATTTTCGAGATAGGGCGTGTGATTGACGCGCTGGTGCAGGAAAATGAAGCGCCGCTTCTCGTCGCGCGGCAGCAGCGTCTCCATGTTTTCGATCAGCACATCGTCGCGGATTTGCGCGATGCGCGCAGCTTGCGTGTCCAGCGTCTCGATCTTGTCGACGAGCTGGCGGCCGTTCGCCACCTCCAGGGACTGGGCGAACTGGGTCGAAAAATAATAATTCTTGAAGCCATTGTCGCGGGCAATGCCGAGCAGGTTAACCGGCGAGCGGCCGAGCGCCACGGGATAATAGGGAATCTTGAAAAACATGGGCACGCTGGCAAGCGTGGCCGTGCCAGACGAAAATCCGAGCTTGTGTGTCAGTGCAAAGCCTGAGGGTAAGGCGGCGACGAATTTTTTCATCTCCGGCGAGGTATCACGGTCGAAGCCGTAAAGCCCCATGCGCACGCCATTGATGCTCTCGCCCATGACGACGATCACCGTCACCGGCCCGTCATGCTGTTCGCCCTTGCTGAAACGGTAGGTGATTTTCGGCGGATCGTTGGCGGCAGCGGCGGTCTGGAAATAGGTCTGGCGCACCCCGACAACCACCGCATGGGTTGTGCCAATCACCGATGGCGTCATCGCGTTGGGATACATGAGATGCGTCGCGACATGCAGCATCAGCCGGCCGATATAGACGAGAATAAAAAGCCCCAGCAGCAGCGTTCCCCGGCGCGAGCGGATGGCGAGGCGGCCACCCAGAATTTCCTGCGCCAGCACCATGCCGAGCAATCCCGCCAGCGCCGCGCCAATCGCCGGCACGAACAGATCGAGATGGGCGAAAATGCCATCCTTCGCTTCAGTCGGTTCGAGCAGGCCAAGCTCGACATGCTCCGGCTTCAGCACGGTGCCGTAGAACAGAAGCGCGCCGAACCAGACGAGCTGGTTGAAAGCGAGAAAACCGATGACGATGCGGCGGAACTTTTTCGCCGCCGTCACGGTCAACAGCACAGCCAGCACAAAGGTCGCTGCCCAATGGTCGATGGACCCCAGCGGATCAACAGGCTTGCCCGCCCACTGGAAGGCGAGATCGGGACCGAAGAAAGCAACCAGCGTGAGCGCCAGCACCGGCAGCGCCGGGCGGATGAAGCTCCACCATTGCGACCGGGGCGGCAGATCAAGGGACAGGAGGGATGGCCAACGCATGAAGCCGCCGAACTATCGCGCCATGCACCCCTTGCCAACGGTTCTTTCACCGGCAGCGGCTTCATGGCACAGGTGTGCCATGACCGGCCTGCCAACCCTGAGTGAATCGGAACTCGAACGCTATGCCCGCCATATTGTGCTGCGGGATGTGGGCGGACCGGGCCAGCAACGGCTGAAGGCGGCGCGCGTGCTGGTGATCGGCGCCGGCGGCCTGGGATCGCCGCTGATTGCTTACCTCGCCGCTGCGGGCATCGGCACGGTCGGTGTTGTGGACGATGACACCGTCAGCCTGTCGAACCTGCAACGGCAGATTATTCATGGGTCGGCCGATGTGCGCCGTCCCAAGGTGGAAAGCGCCGGTGATGCCGTCACAGCGCTCAATCCGCATGTGCGCTTCGTTGCGTATCCGATTCGATTATCGGCCTCCAACGCTGCTGGATTGCTGAGCGACTATGACGTGGTTGCAGACGGGTCCGACAATTTCGACACGCGCTATGCCCTCTCGGACGCCTGTTTTTATGCCCGCAAATCATTGGTTACAGCCACGCTGAACCAATTCGATGGCTCTCTCACAACACTCAGGCCATTTGATACGGACCCGGAAGGATTACCCAACCCAACCTGGCGTTGCCTGTTCCCGGAGCAGCCTGCGCCGGGCCTGATTCCGACCTGCGCCGAGGCCGGCATCCTCGGCCCGGTTGCGGGCGTGCTCGGTTCGATGATGGCGCTGGAGGTCATCCGCGAAATTCTCGGCGGATTTTTCCCCGGCGACCGGGGGCTGGTGGGGACACAGTTGCTCGTGGATTTGCGCGGGCTGCGCTTCGACCGCATTGGCTATGGGTGGGATCCTGACAACCCGCTGAATGGCCGCGCCGTCACCGCCGCCCAACAGAGTTAGCGCCGCTTCGCGCTGCCCGCCGTCGGGCCGACATCAAACACGGCCATGCGGCGGCCATTGCCCTTGGTCTGGAACATGGGATGGCCGTTGCGGAAATCCGCGCGCGCGGCGCGGGCGCGTCCGCCCCGGCCTGTGCCCGACGGAACGGTTTTTTCCGGATCACCGCCGCCGCTGATGCGCGCCGCGCGCTGGCCACGCTTGGGGCCGGCCTGCGCCAGGCAAAGATTGTAGGCGTGCCAGTTCTGGACTTTTTCACAATCCGCCGCGGCCGCAGCGGGCTGGCTGGCGCCCACAGGCGCCATCACCATGACACCGGCCACTACGAGATACCGCCACACCCTTTTCACGCGCCGCTCCCTGACCCAATACCGCCCGCTACCGTTAGCGCCATCCTGTGGCAGAATTGCAGACGGCGCACGGACGTGATGATCCACTCACGCCCTTAACGTTGCGTTGTAGCGCCTGCCGATCTCGGCGACGATCTTGGCC
>JBOFFO010000016.1:0-4351 GCA_051648665.1 Beijerinckiaceae bacterium
CTGCGTCGCAGTTGTGGCCCCAGCAGCATGCGGGTAATCGCGCCAGGCGGGCACTGTCCGGCTTGCAGCGTCCGCCGACACGACAAGAGGGCCGCATGGCGTCCACATTCGAGACCGTTGCCGACATCATCGCCGAAACCGCCGATATTCCGCGCGACACCATCAACCCCGAAAGCCATGCCATTGACGATCTGGGCATCGACTCGCTGGCTTTCCTCGATATCGCTTTCGCGATCGACAAGAAGTTCGGGATCAAGCTGCCCCTCGAGGAGTGGACGCAGGAAGTGAACGAAGGAAAGGTCAAGGCAGAAGAATATTTCCGCTTGTCGAACCTTGCCGCCAAGATCGACCAGCTCGTCGCTGCCAAGAGCGCCTGAGCCGGTTCAACCGCCGGGCCGGTCATGCGCCTTGAAACCTTCGAGATGATCGACCGGATCGCCAGCTTCGACCGCACGGAGCGGCATCTGCAAGCTCATGCGAAAGTTCCGGCGCAAAGCCCTGTTTTTGAAGGACATTTTCCGGGCTATCCGCTTGTTCCCGGGGTTCTGTTAACCGAAACGATGGCGCAGGCGTCCGGCTACTTGGTGCTTGGCCTCAACGGTGTGACGGCGATGCCATTTCTGGCGGGCGTCGAGAAGGCCAAGTTTCGCACCTTTGTCGGGCCACAGACAGAACTGGTCATCGATGCGGCGCTGACTCACGAAGGATCCGGCTATGCCGTGACCAAGGCGAGCATCAGCGTGGATGGCAAGCGGATTTGCGACGCGCAGTTGATGTTCCGGGTCATGCCAGTGCCGGCAGAGTTAGCGCCGCTGATGCGCGCGCGCGTGCAGGCGCTGGGACTTCTGGCTACCGATCATCAAGAGGATCATTTATGACCGACCTGAACCGCCGGACGGTCTGGATGACCGGCGCAGGCATCGTTTCAAGCCTTGGTGAAGGCTTACAAGCCCATTGGGATGGCGCCGCCACTGCCCCTGTGCTGGATTCGGACACCTTTGCCCCGGTGACCATCCACCCGCTGCCATCCGTCGATTTTGATAAGCAGATCGCCAAGAAATCCGACCAGCGGCAGATGGAGCTGTGGCAGCGCATCGGCACCTACGCCGCCGGGCTGGCGCTGGATGATGCTGGAGTGAAGGGCAAGCCGGAACTGCTGGAGATTCTTAACATGATCGTCGCCGCTGGCGGCGGTGAACGCGATCTGGCGGTCGATGGCGCGGTGACAACCGGGCTGATGGCAGAAGCGGAGGCGGGCAAGGGTCGCTATCTCAATGAGCGGTTAATGAGCGACCTGCGGCCGACCCTGTTTTTGGCTCAACTCTCCAACCTGCTCGCGGGCAATATTTCCATTGTGCATGGTGTGACCGGCCCATCGCGCACTTTCATGGGCGAGGAACAGGCGGGTGTGGATGCGGTGCGCGTTGCGCATGCGCGGATCGCAGCGGGGCAGGGTGACCTGTTTCTGGTCGGCGGCGCGATGGCGTCTGGCCGTCCTGACCTGCATTTCCTTTATGAACTCGGCGGTTACATGCGGCGCGGCCCGTGGGCGCCCGTGCTCGACCGTAAGGACGCCAGTGCCGGATTCGATCTTGGCGCGATGGGTGCGTTTGCCGTCCTCGAAGCGGAAGACCACGCGCGCGCGCGCGGGGCGAAGCCCTTGGCCATGGTCAGCGTCGTCGTTGCCGACCGTTCGCGCCGGCAGCCCGGCGATGCGGCCACAACAGTGCGCAACCTGTGGGATGCTGTTGCGCCACGACTGAAGAAGGGACGGTATGCCATTCTGTCCGGCGCATCTGGCGCGCGCAGTGTCACGCGCGAGGAGCGCGAAGCCTTGGCGGCGTTGGCCCCTGCAGCCCCAGTGCGCGCCATTGGCAACCTGATCGGTCACGGCGTTGAGGCACATTTTCCAGCCGCGCTGATCCTGGCGGGAATGGTGGTTCAGCACGGCAAGCTGTTCCCGCCGGCCGTGGGCGCGAAATCGGAATTTCCGTTTGATGGACCAGTCGACCAGGTGGTCATCACCGGGCTTGGACACTGGCGCGGCGAAGGCCTCGCGCTGATCGAGCGTGTGGGCTAAGGACGCGGTTATGAGCAAGTTTCACGACCATAATGGCCGGCCGCTTGTCGTTGTCACAGGTATGGGGCTTGTGACATCGCTGGGTCAGGGCAAGGCGGACAATTGGGCGGCGCTCACCGCTGGGAAGTCAGGCGTACATCGGATCACGCGCTTCCCCATCGATGCGTTGCGCACGACGATTGCGGCCACGGTTGATTTCGTGCCGTTCGAACCGCCCTGTGCGCCTGCTCTTTCAGAAAATCTCGCGCGCCTCGCTGCTGATGAAGCGGTGGCGCAGGCGGGTCTGGGCCGCAAGCAGGACTTCCCCGGGCCGCTTTTCATGGCCGTGCCGCCGGTGGAAATGGAATGGCCTCAGCGCGAGGAAATCGGCCGCGCCACCGGCAAGACGGCGGTAGATTACGGCGATCTCGTTACGATCGCCAAGACCGGGCAATATGCCAAATATCACGAGCTTTTCCTGTTTGGCGGCGTCGCCGACCGGATAGCCGATCATGTCGGGACCAAGGGTTCGCCGATCTCGCTTTCAACCGCCTGTTCGTCTGGCGCCACAGCCATCCAACTCGGCGTCGAGGCGATCCGGCGAGGCGAAACCGACGCGGCGTTGTGCATCGGCACCGATGGTTCAGTGCAGGCGGAAGCGTTGATAAGGTTTTCCTTGCTCTCGGCCCTGTCCACGCAGAATGAAAATCCGGCCGAAGCGGCCAAGCCCTTTTCTAAAAATCGCGACGGCTTCGTGATGGGCGAGGGCGCTGCAGCGCTGGTGCTGGAATCCTTTGAGAGCGCTGCCGCACGTGGTGCGCGGGTCCTCGGTTTTGTGCTCGGCGTCGGTGATCGCGGCGACGGTTTCCATCGCACCCGCACATCGCCCGATGGCAAGCCGATGATCCGCGCCATGCAGGAAGCGATTGCCGATGCGGGCCTGACGCCGGATGACATCGACTATATCAACGCCCACGGCACATCGACGCCGGAGAATGACAAGATGGAGTCATTTTGCTGCATGGCGACGATGGGCGAGCGCATGAAGACCGTACCGATCTCTTCCAACAAATCCATGATCGGTCACACGCTCACGGCTGCGGGCGCGGTGGAAGCGGTAGCCTCGTTGCTGACCCTGGAGGCGCAGAAGCTGCCGCCGACCATCAATTATAAAATTCCTGACCCTGCCATTCCACTCGATGTCGTGCCGAATATCGCCCGCGATGCGCGCGTGCGCTTTATCCTGTCGAACTCCTTTGGCTTCGGCGGCCAGAACACCTGTCTGGTGCTGGGCAAGGAGCCCGCAGCGTGAGCGCTGGCATCAATTCACAGCGTTGCCTTGTCGTCGGTGGTGCGAAAGGGATTGGCGCAGCGATTGTCGCGACGCTGGCGGCCGTCGGGCATCCGGTTGTTTTCACATATCGCTCTTCACCGGATGACGCTGACGTGCTGATGGCGCGCGTGAGACAAAACAATCCAGATGCGCATATTCAGGCTCGCCGCCTCGATCTGTCCGACGCTACAGCGCTGAAGGAATTTTGCGCCCAGATCGCCGATGAAGATTTTTACGGCCTCATTTACAACGCCGGCCAGTCTGCCGACGCGCTGGCGGCGATGATGGATGCGGCAAAAGCGCAAGCCGCCATGCAGGTGAATTTCTGGGCTTTCACACAAATGGCGCAGGCGCTCATCCGGCCCATGACCATGCGCCGTGCGGGCCGCATCATCGCCATCGGCTCGGTGGCCGCGATGCGCGGCAATCAAGGCAATGCAGCTTATGCAGCCTCGAAAGGTGCCTTGATGAGTTACATGCGCACGCTGGCCATTGAAACGGCGAAGCGTGGTGTCACCGTCAATACCATCGCGCCGGGCTTCGTCGATACCGACATGATGAGTCCCTATGAGAAATATCGTGCAGTGATGGAAAAGCAGATTCCCGCTGGCCGGTTTGCGCAGCCGCAGGATGTCGCTGCGCTGGTGGCGTTTCTTGTGTCGGCTGGCGCGGCCTATATCACCGGCGCAACGCTGCCCGTCGATGGCGGCCTAACGGCATCCATCGGCATACATCGTTCGTGATTGTTCCAAAGGTTTGATCCATGCGCGCGCTGCAACTATTTGGCGACCGCGATCTGCGGCTGACGGAAATCGATGCGCCGCCTGCGCCTGGCGCTGGTGAAGTGCAGGTGCGTGTTCGCGCGATGGCGCTGAATTATCTCGACCTCTGGGGTTTCCGCGGTATGGCGTTTGCGAAGCGGAAATTGCCGCAATGCGTGGGCGTCGAAGGTTCTGGCG
>JBOFFO010000017.1:0-1688 GCA_051648665.1 Beijerinckiaceae bacterium
CACGCCTGCCCCGTCACCGCCTGCACGGCGCGCAAAATGGACTCCGGCATCGCGGGCGCATCGAGCGGCGCCTGCCGGCCCGGCGCCAGGCTGTGGATGGCATCGAGAATGGCGCAAAACACCGCATTCGCCAGCATCACCGGCGGCTCACCCACGGCTTTGGAGCGGAACACCGTCTCCTCCCGGTTCGGCGAATGATAGAGGGCGACGCGGAAATCATCGGGAATATCGGACGCCACCGGAATTTTATACGTCGATGGCGCATGCGTCAGCAATTTGCCCTTGTCGTTAAACACCAGCTCTTCCGTTGTCAGCCAGCCAAGGCCCTGCACAAACCCGCCTTCAATTTGCCCCCGGTCGATGCCCATATTCAGCGATTGCCCGACATCATGCAGAATATCGACGCGCGTGAGTTTCATTTCACCTGTCAGCGTGTCGATCATCACCTCGGCGCAGGCAGCGCCATAGGCGAAATAAAAGAACGGTCGGCCCGTCTGCGTGTTGCGGTCCCAGTCAATTTTCGGCGTCTTATAAAATCCGGCTTCCGACAATTGCACGCGCGCCAGCCGGCACTGCTTCGCCAGATCGGAAAAGCTGATGGAATCATTCGCGGCAAAAACCCGCCCGTCGCGGAAGGTCAACGCCTCCGCCTTGCATTTAAAGGTTTCCGCCGCGTGCGCCGCCATGCGCGCGCGGATCGCCAGCGCCGCAATCTGCGCCGCCTTGCCGTTGAGATCGGTGCCGGACGACGCGGCGGTTGGCGATGCGTTCGGCACCTTGCCCGTATTCGTCGCGGTCACGCGCACACGGTCCAGAGAAACGCCAAAGGCATGGGCAACAATGCTTGCGACCTTCGTATGCAGCCCCTGCCCCATTTCCGTGCCGCCATGATTCACATGGATCGACCCGTCCTGATACACATGCACCAGCGCGCCAGCCTGGTTGAGGTGATGCAGCGTGAAAGAAATGCCGAATTGCACCGGTGTCAGCGCCAGCCCCTTTTTCAGGAAACGGCTGCGGCTGTTGAAGTCGCGCACCGCCTTGCGTCTTACGCGATAGTCAGAGGTCCGTTCCAATTGCTCGACAATAGTCAACAACAGGTGCGGTTCTTCTACCCGCATACCGAATGGCGTCACATCGCGGCCCGCCGCATAGAAATTCGCCTTGCGCACATCAAGCGGGTCGCGCCCCACGACCTGCGCGATGCCTTCCATCACCCGCTCGATGGCGATCATGCCCTGCGGTCCGCCAAAACCACGAAAAGCCGTGTTGGAAACCGTATGGGTTTTCCAGCGCCGCGAACGCACCGCGACATCGGGAATGAAATAACAGTTCGCCGCATGGAACATGGCTCGGTCAACGACGCCCACGGAGAGGTCAACCGAACAGCCGCAGCGCGCATGCAGCGCCACGTCAAAGGCGTGCAACACACCCTCGGCATTAAATCCGGCGGCATACTGCGCCAGAAAATCATGGCGCTTGCCAGTCATGGCAAAATCATCGTCGCGATCGAGCACCAGCTTGCACGGCTTGCCCGTCGCATATGCGGCTAATGCCGCCAGCGCGGCGGTCTGGTTCGCCTGTGTTTCCTTGCCGCCGAAACCGCCGCCCATGCGCCGCGTTTCCACCGTCACGAAGGCATCGGGCTGCGCCAGCACGCGCGCCACAATATGCTGCGTCTCGGTCGG
>JBOFFO010000018.1:0-1638 GCA_051648665.1 Beijerinckiaceae bacterium
TTCATGCGCGACACGCCGGACCTGCCGGAGGTGTTCTACGAAATTTTCATCGTCGATCCCGGCCACCGGCTGATCGGCGCGGTCTATCTCGACCGGCTGCTGCGCACCCAGCGCCCGGTGCGCATGGCCGACATCATGACCGACGAGCTGCACAAGATCGCAGCCACCGAGGAGCGGGAGGAAGTCGCCCGCACCTTCCAGCGCTACAACATGGTGTCCGCGCCCGTGGTCGATGATGCGGACCGCCTCGTCGGCGTGCTGATGCACGACGATATTCTCGACGTGGTCGAGGAAGAGGTGGACGAGGATTTGCGCGCGCTCGGCGGCGTCAAGGCCGAGGAAGAATTGTCCGACAGCGTCTGGTTCATCACCCGCTCGCGCTTCACCTGGCTGCTGGTCAATCTGATCACCGCATTCCTCGCCTCGCTGGTGTTGAAGGGCTTTGAGGACGAGCTGCAGAAAATGGTGGCCCTCGCGATTCTTGCGCCGGTCGTCGCCAGTCAGGGCGGCAATGCCGCAACGCAGACCATGACGGTCGCTGTCCGCGCCATCGCCACGCGCGAATTGTCGAGCGCCAACCGCGCCCGCGTCATCATGCGCGAGATGATGGTGGGGCTGCTCAACGGTCTCGCCTTCGCCGCGATCACGGGCGGCATCGCGGCGGTGTGGTTCGGCACGTTTGATCTCGGCATCGTCATCGCCATCGCGATGGTGATTGTGCTCGTGTCTGCGGCGCTGGCCGGCGTGCTGATCCCGGTGGCGATTGACCGGTTTGATCTCGATCCGGCGGTGGCGTCCGGCCCGCTGGTCACGACCGTGACCGATATTGTCGGATTCTTCGCGTTTCTGGGGACGGCAACCCTGTGGTTCGGACTGAAGTAAACGGCGGATTGGCGGAGCGCCGCCGGTCCGCTATTGTTAGGAAGTTGCTAACAACGAATGCTGCAATTGCGTGAAAATGGTAACCGAAACCGCTAATTTCCCGGTCATGACCACGACACTCTTCCGCTCCGCTCCACTCCCGACCCTCGCCCGCGGCGCCGCTGTGGCCCTGCTCGCCCTCGGCCTTGCCGCGTGTGGCGGCGGCGGCTCCGGCTATAACTATCAGGCCAGCCGCTACCACAAGAAGGGCGACACCAAGCCCCATCCCGGCGTCGCCAAGGCGATGACCATGCCGATCCACGGCATCGACGTGTCGAAATATCAGGGCGACATCGACTGGGCGTCGGTGCGTGACGCCGGCACCCAGTTCGCCTTCATCAAGGCGACCGAGGGCGGCGATCATATCGACGAAAAATTCCGCCAGAACTGGCACGGCGCCAAAGCCGCCGGCGTGCCCTATGGCGCCTATCATTTCACCTACTGGTGCCGCGCGCCGGAGGAACAGATCGCCTGGATGAAACAGAACATCCCGGTGGATCCCAACGCCCTGCCGCCGGTTCTCGATCTGGAATGGAACGCCCATTCCCGCACCTGCCCGCGCCGTCTGGATTCAGACACCGCGCGCCAGTGGGTCCGGCACATGCTGGTCGAGATGGAGCGCCATTTCGGCAAGCGCCCGATCATCTACACCGACATCACCTTCCACAAGGATGTGCTGGAAGGCCATTTCCACGATTACAAATATTTCCTGCGCTC
>JBOFFO010000019.1:0-1517 GCA_051648665.1 Beijerinckiaceae bacterium
GCTGACGCGTGGTGGGGCGTGTTCGCACCGGCGAAAACACCAGCCGCGACGATCGAGAAATTCCGCGCGGCGCTGGACGCAACATTGCGTGAGGCGCAGACCGAGAAGCAGATTCGTGAAAACATGCTGATCAATCTGCGCGCCGGCGGGCCCGATGTGCTGCGGGCATTTCTTGACAAGGAAATGAAAACCTGGGGCGCCGTGGTGCGTGAAAACGGCATCAAGGCTGAGGGTTGATTGACCGCATGATCAAGATTGCAGTGCTGGATGACAGCCAGGATGTGGCGCGCGGGTCGGCGGATTGGGACAAGCTGCGCGGCCGGGCGGAAGTGACCTTCTTTCACGATCCGCTCGGCAGCGAGCACGAGATTGCGCGGGCGCTCTATGATTATTCCGTGATTGTGCCGATGCGTGAGCGCACCGCCTTCACAGCATCCCTTCTCGGGCGCTTGCCGGCGCTGAAAATGATTGCGCTGACGGGCCAGCGTGCACCAACGCTTGATCTGGCAGCCTGCACAGCGCGCGGTATTCTTGTCTGCAACACCGGCGGGGATTTTGTCCCCGCCGCAACGCCGGAACTGGCATGGGGATTGGTGCTCGCCTGCGCGCGCGCCATTCCGCAGGCCGATGCAGTGATGAAAAAGAGCGGGTGGCATGAGGGTGTGCCGCTCGGCATTTCGCTCAATGGCAAACGCCTCGGCATTGTCGGCCTCGGCAAACTCGGCAGCAAGGTCGCCCATTACGGCAAGGCTTTCGGCATGGAGGTCGTGGCGTGGAGCCAGAATCTCAGCAGCGCCGACGCGGAGGCGAAGGGCGTGCGCCGCGTCGAAAAGGATGAATTGTTCGCGACCTGCGACGTGATCTCCCTGCATCTTGTGTTGGGCGAGCGTACGCGCGGTGTCATCAGTGCGAAAGAGTTGGCGGCGATGAAGGATGGCGCCATCATCGTCAACACCTCACGCGGCCCGTTGATTGATAACGCCGCGCTGGTCGCGGAATTGCAGCGCGGGCGCATTACAGCCGGGCTTGATGTCTATGATCACGAGCCGCTGGAAAAAAATCACCCCCTGCGCAGTCTGCCCAATGCCGTGCTGACGCCGCATCTCGGCTATTCCACCGTGCCCGTATTCAAGCAGTTCTATGGCGAGAGTCTCGAAAATATTATCGCATGGCTTGATGGCAAACCAATCCGCATGATGAATCCGGATTTGTGGCACGCCTCATGAGTGCGCGCGCCGGGCGGCCGGGTAATCTCCGGCTTGTCATAGTCTGGGTGAGTGGCGCGCTGCTGGCATTTTCCGCGATGGCGGTATCGCTGCGCGCATTATCACCGTGGCTTGGCGTATTTGAGATGCTGGCGCTGCGCAACATCAGCGGCATTGTCGTACTTTCGGCGCTGGCGCTGATTTATCCGGGCCTGCGTCCGCAGTTGGCGATGCACACGCCGGGCCTTCAGATTGGCCGCAACATCGTGCATTTCATCGGCACATACACCTGGTCCTATGCGGTGACGATTT
>JBOFFO010000020.1:0-6057 GCA_051648665.1 Beijerinckiaceae bacterium
ACGGCTTTGTTTCAGAATGATTTAACCCTGTCTGTCAGGGTTAAATCGCTATGAAACTGCTGCTTGTCGCTGCCGTTGCCCTGATTGATCCCGATGGCCGTGTGCTGATTGCCCAGCGCCCGGAAGGCAAGGCTATGGCTGGCCTGTGGGAATTTCCCGGCGGCAAGATCGAGGCAGGCGAACGCCCGGAGGAAACGCTGATCCGCGAATTGCAGGAAGAACTCGCGATCACCGTCAAAGAAGCGTGCCTGGCGCCGCTGACCTTCGCCAGCCACGCCTATGAACAATTCCATTTGCTGATGCCGCTGTTTATTTGCCGCCGCTGGGAAGGCCCAGTGCAGGCGCGCGAGCATCAGGCCCTGAAATGGGTGCGCCCCAACGGTTTGCGCGCCTACCCCATGCCACCGGCGGATGAACCGCTGATACCCCATCTCATCGCAGCGGTGTGAATGTCCGTTCGAGTTTTGCGTAAAGGATAGTCCGATGGCCGACCCGACCCACGAGGATTTTGTGCGTGCGCTCAATCTTGCTGTGCGCCCGAGCGCTTTCCGCGCACCGGTGCTGTCCTATGCGCGCAGCGCCAATCGCCCGTTGTCAGAAAAAGCGCCGGTGACGCGCGCGCAGGCGCTGGCCATGACCAATATTCTTGCCATCGCCTGGTTCGCACTGCTGGCGGTGATGCATGTGCCGACGATTGAGGAACGTGAAGCGACGGCGTTGGCCATGATGGATGCCGCAGAGCCGCACGCCAAACGTGTCGCGATCAATTCCGTACCGCCACACATCGTGCAGCAGGTCATCGCGCGCATGAATAATGATACATCAGACGATGCGCTGACAACCGGATCGGTGCCGGATATTCCGCACCCGCGTGACACGCGCGGCTATGCAGCGCTTGATCGTGCGCTTGGTCCCGATTCCGTGCTGACCATTCCCGATCAACGCAAATTGCTAAACTCTATCCGGCAGACCGAACGCCTTGCCTATGAGACGCACATCGCGGCTGGACTTGCTGATATGACCGCAACCGGCTCAATCCCGCGCGGTTCAGACCACGAGCGCGCGCAGACCATCGCGCAGCGTCTCGGGCAGGGGAACGGGCCGGCTGGTCGCAGCATCGACATAGACATGGATAAACCGGCCCTGCGCGGCAGCCTCTGACGCGCCTTCGCGAAAAATTCCGACCTCATAATGGACGGATGACTGACCGATGCGGCCCGTGCGCAGGCCGCATGAAATTGTGCCGGGAAAGGCGAGACTTTCAAAAAAATCGCATGCGCTTGAGACGGCAAGGCCGATAACAGGGCTTTTTCCCGGCACCACAAGTCCGTTCTCCCAGAGCCAGCCGGACACGGTTGTGTCGATCCACGAATAATAGATCGTGTTGTTGACGTGGTGATACACATCATTGTCGCTGTATCGCAGCGTGATGCTGCGAAAGATCCGAAAATCCGCGCGATGCCAGCGCGGCGGCTTGGCAGGCGCATCAGCCACGGCCACCCTCCACAAGGATAAAAACGGCAGAACGCTGCATCACGGCGTATCCGGCAATGCAATTTCATCGGTGCGCAAGACATCAGCCAGCCGCATCTGCGCAGAGCCGGGTTTCAACGGCTTTTGCTGGCTCTCATGCGGCGCCCATCCCGACAGCCAGACACAATCGAACGTGGCGCGGATTTTTCCGTCCGTATCTGCGAAGCGCTGCATATAAATTTCGCACGCGCGCATCAGCATGCTGCGCTGCAACGGCCGGCGCGCCCGTCCCTGCAATGCGTTGGTCAGGCCCATGCGCCGCAGATCCTGCATCAGCGCCAGCGGATGCGCGTAACGCACAACAACCGCCTCATGATCCGCCACCGGCAACGCAAAGCCCGCGCGCTGCAACAATTGTCCCAGCGCCCGCACATCACCGAACGGCGCGACGCGCGGACTTGCGCCACCCAGCATTTCGCTTTCCGCCTGCATGAAACTGTCGCGCAATTCCTGCAACGTGCCGCCGCCGAATAAACACGCAAAGAAAAGGCCATCCGCTTTCAGCGCGCGGCGGAGCTGCGCCAGCACACCCGGCAGATCGTTCACGCCGTGCAGGCTCATCAGCGAGAACACCGCATCGAACGAACCGGTGCGGAACGGCAACGCTTCCTCATCGCACACCACATCCGCATCAGCCCCGGACTGCGCCGACGCCCGCAGCACGCGCCCGCAGACTGGGCCCGCCGCGAGCGCGCGCGCGAATACCGGCGTGGGCGTGTTCAGATCGAGCGCCACATCAAACCGCCGTGTCAGCACCGCGAGACGCTCCATCGCGTCGGCCACGAGCCGGTCGAGCAAAAAGGATTCATAGCCGCCGCGCAGCGCCCGTCCGAGACGGGCGCGGGCCGTAGCACGATCGAAAATCTGCGGAACGGCTGTTTCGGCCATCGCCGGGTTATGGCGTCCCCGGCGGTCCCGGTCTAGCCTTCCGCCCATGACAGAACACATGCCAGAAGACATGGCCCGCACCGAAGCGCCCGCACCGCGATGGCGGCTGGGGCTGCACACCGCCGCTGTAGCCGCCCGGCGCGCGGCGGTCGACATGCTGTGGCCGCCGGCCTGCGTTGTCTGCAAGGCAGCGACGCAGGATGCACACGGCCTGTGCCCGGCCTGCTGGCGGCATCTGACCCTGATCGAAAAGCCCTATTGCGAGCGGCTTGGCACGCCGCTGCCGGTCGATCATGGCGGCGTATGGCTGTCCCCGGAAGCGATCGCAAACCCTCCCGCCTTCGACCGCGCCCGCGCCGCCGCCGTCTATGACGAGACCGCCCGTCTGCTGGTGACGCGCCTGAAATTCGGCGACCGGGCCGACCTCGCACCGACCATGGGCACGATGATGGCGGCCGCCGGGCGCGATATTCTGGCGGACGCCGATGCTCTGGTGCCGATTCCGCTCCATGCCCTGCGGTTCTGGCAGCGGCGCTATAATCAGGCTGCGCTGCTGGCGCAGGCGGTCGGCAGGACGTCCGGGCTGCCGGTGCGTCTGGACTGGCTGGTGCGCGCCAAGCGCACACCACCGCAGGTCGGCCTTAGCCGCGACCAGCGGGCGGCCAATCTGGCGGGCGCCTTCCGCGTGCCGGATCAGGCAAAGCCGGGCCTGTCCGGTATGCGGCTGGTGCTGATTGACGATGTCATGACCACGGGCGCAACCGCTGCCGCTGCCGCGCGATTGCTGCGCCGCGCCGGCGCTGCGCATGTGGATGTGCTGACCTTTGCGCATGCAATCCGGCATGCGTGACAGCAGGGATGAAATTTCCACCGCTTGCCCCTATATCGCCTGCCGGACTTTGCGAGGACCGACCCGTATGCCTGCCATCACCATCTACACCCGCTCCTGGTGCGGCTATTGTCAGGCCGCGAAGGCGCTGCTGGCCCGCAAAGGCGCGACCTTCACCGAGATTGACATCGAGGCGGTACCGGGCGCCCGGCAGGCGATGATCCAGAAGGCAAAGGGCCGCACTTCTGTCCCGCAGATCTTCATCGGCGAGCAGCATATCGGCGGATCAGACGATCTGCATGCTCTCGACCATGCCGGCGGGCTCGACCGGCTTTTGACCGCGTAACCGCATCACAACGTTTCGACCACAGCATCAGGCCATGATCCGCTATCATCTTCTCTGCGAGAACGACCACGGATTTGAAAGCTGGTTCGCTGGAAGCGACGCCTTCGACGCGCAAGCCGCGCGCGGCCTCGTGTCCTGCCCGCACTGCCATTCGGTCAAGGTGCGCAAGGCCCTGATGGCGCCAGCTGTTTCCGGCACCCGCACGCAGGATGCTGTGCCCGCCCCTGCCGCTGTCTCTGCCCCCGCTGCACCGGCGGCAAGACCGGCGGCAAGCGCGCCCGCAGCGGTCCTGTCCGAAAAGGATCAGGCCATGCGCGCCATGCTGCGCGCCATCCGCGACCATGTGCAGCAGAATGCCGACCATGTCGGCGACCGCTTTGCCGAAGAGGCACGCAAGATGCACTACGGTGAGATCGAGCACCGTTCGATTTATGGCGAAGCCAATGCCGAGGAGGCGCGCGCCCTTCATGAGGAGGGCGTCGAGTTTCACCCGCTTCCCCTGCTGCCGGATGACCGGAACTGACAACGCGAAGGCTGCCCAAAGGCTGGGCGATCAGGTCTGATGGGCGCGAACACGGTTGATTTTCGCGGGTGACGCCCGGCTGGACAGCCGCTATCACCGGCACACAGGACAAGCGGGTATGACCCCGCCCCTGCCGAGCGATTTTGACAGCCGTGCGCATTCTTTTCGTTTTCTGCCACCCCAGCCCAGAAAGTTTCACCGCCGCCGTTCTCGCTACAGCCCGCCAGACCGTCGAAGGGCTGGGCCATGAAACCCGCACCATCGATCTTTATGGCGAAGGCTTTGCCCCGGCCATGAGCCGCGAGGAATGGGAGGGCTATCACACCCCCGTCAGCAATGAGGTCCCGGTGGCCGGGCATCTCGCCGCCCTGCGCTGGGCCGAGGCGGTGTTCTTCGTCTACCCGACCTGGTGGTATGGCCAGCCCGCCATGCTCAAGGGTTGGCTCGACCGGGTGCTGATCCCCCATGGTGTCTTTGCCATGCCCGAGCCGGGCAAACCGATTCGCGGCCTGTTGAAAAACATCACCCATATCGGCGCGCTGACCACGCTCGGTTCACCGAAATGGTGGTGGTTTACGATGGGCATGCCGGGCCGGCGCGTTCTCCTCACGGGTCTGCGCGTGCTCTGCCACCCCCGCTGCAAGACCCTGTGGATCGGCCTGCATCAGATGGATTCGGTGTCCGACAGCCGCCGCCGCGATCACCTCAAGAAAATTGCATTCCGGGTGCAGCGTTTCATCCGCCCGTCATAAACGCCGGCTAACCGTGTGGTAGAGGCATGCCGGTTCCGGCGTGAATGCCGGACCAGCCATGACTGCGGACAGGAAGGCCATGAACGCGAAAACAGACGCGAAAACAGACGCGAAAGCAGACGCCAGTGCCGCCGCGCCGCATCCTGACATCGAAATGCGAAAGAGCCGGAAGGGCAAGGATAGCGCGCCAAAGCCGCCAAAGTCGGATGACAAGGCCCTGGGCGCGATGCTCACCATCGCCGCCCGTATCCATCGCGCCCGCATGGCCGAGCTGCTCGCCGGGGTCGGCCTGTATCCCGGTCAGGAGCAAGTCCTGCAATTCCTTGCGGACAATGATGATCCGACCATGAGCGCGCTGGCCGATGCGCTGACTGTGAAAGCGCCGACGATTTCCAAGACGATCGGCCGCCTGACCCAGCAGGGTCTGGTCGAGCGCAAGGCGGGAGAATCCGATGCCCGCCTTGTGCGCGTGACACTCACCGCCGCCGGTCGCGAGCGTGTCAGCCAGCTCACGGCCATTGGCGAGCGTCTTGAGGACGAGATGACCCGTGGCTTCGATGGCAAGGACCGCAAGCGCTTGCGCCGGCTGTTGCGCAAGGCCTCGAAAAATCTCGCCAAGGCCAGCGGCCGCCGCATGGATGCAACCGCACTGCTCGATGCCGACGATTCGGATGATGCCGACGCCTGATCCGGCGTCGCGCTAGACCAGCCCCGCCAGTTTCAGCGCCACGCCTGCGACGGCACAGACGCCGAGCGTAATGAACAGGCCCCGGTGCCAGACGAACATCAATGCGATGGCCAGCGCGCTCAGCGCCACGGCCCAGGGCCGCACGCTCGCCAAATCAACGGCGAATATCCGCACGGGTCCGAACCAGCGCTCGGTCATGCCAGCGAACAACACCTGCAAGGCAAACCATAGCGACAGATAGGCGATGACGCCGACGACCGCCGCCGTGATGCCGGACAGCGCGGCGCTGATCCGGCGGTTGCGGCGGATATCCTCGACAAAGGGCGCGCCGGCAAAAATCCACACGAAGGAGGGCGCGAACGTCACCCAGACGACCATCATTGCGCCCAGCGTCGCTGCAATCAGCGGGGTGAATGGCGCTGGTGTCTGAAATGCCGCCATGAAACCTACGAACTGATTCACAAGGATGGTCGGCCCCGGCGTGGTTTCCGCCAGCCC
>JBOFFO010000021.1:0-4201 GCA_051648665.1 Beijerinckiaceae bacterium
GTTGCTGTGCAAGCACTGCTACATTGACAGCATTGCCGCCCGGATACTGCTCGCCGCGATCGATATAGGTATCGACCGTGTTGTCGCCGAGTCCGAGCAGGCGTACCGGCATCAATAGGCGACCTTCCACATATAGCGGCGTGTGGACAGGGGTTGCCCGTGTTGCGCCGAGAGATGAACCGAAAACCGCTTCAGCGCAGCCTGAAGAATATAGGGGGCGAGCATGGGACGGATGGCGGGCGCAATCCCGGGCATGGCATAATCGCGGGAATCGTAGGTCATCACGCGGCCCGCATACTGATCGCAAAACCGTTGCACACGCTCCATCAATGGGCGTGTCGGATCCTCGCCGATCAACAGGAAAAGCGGGGTCTGACGATCCACGATCTCAAAAGGCCCGTGAAAAAATTCGGCCGCCTCGATCGGATAGGAATGCAGCCACAGCATTTCCATGAGGATACAGACGCCAAACACATAGGCGGTCGTAAAGCCGGGGCCAGAGGCCACATGATAAAAAGCGCGATCTTTGCTGTAATTGGCCGCATCAGTCCGCGCGCGTGCATCGTTCTGCAATGCGGCTGCGGTCAGCGCATCAGGTAGCGCATCAAGCGATGTCATCAGGTCGTCGATCAGCGGCCAGCCGTCATGTGCCAGAATGCCGCCGGTCATCGCATGCATCAGCATGGCCATCGCAGTGAAAGACTCTGGTGTCTCGCCCACGAGAAAATGCTGCGGCACAGCCATTGCTAGAGGCCTGTCACCAAATTGGCTGAACGCCACGACTTGACAGCCGCGACCCTTCAAAAATTCGGCAGCAGCCACGGTTTCCGGAGTTGTGCCGGATTTTGATGCCAGCACCACCAGAGTGCGGCTGTCGAGCCGGGGATTGATAGCCATGAATTCCGCCGGAAAATAACGGCGAACGTCGATGCGGGCTGAATAATGCTCAATCCACCAGGCCAGGCCGAGCATCGCCCGGTTGGCCGAGCCGCAGGCAACAAAGTAAATCCGGTCGATCGTGCCGCTGATGCTTTCGCCAAAGGCTTTGGCATCGGCAAGCTGCCCGCGCGTCTGCTTTAGCGAGGCCTCAATCGACGCGCGGTCATAATCGGTCATGGATCGCGTTTGCTCCTATTGGAGTATACCAAAACATAGACCAGTTTATGTCAAGCTGGAATGCAGCAGGATTGCATGCAGGGCAGAACTTTGTGAAAGCAGAACAAAGAACGAGGCAAACGATTCATGCGCCGCAAACGCACCAAGCCCCTTTATCTTCAGGTCGAGGATCATGTCCTCAATCTGGTGAGCGGGCCGGATTATGCGCCGGGCGACCGCGTACCGTCCGAACGCATGCTGGCGGAGCAGCTCGGAATCAATCGCATGACTGTGCGCAAGGCGATTGATCGCCTTGTTGAACGGCAAGTGCTGGAACGCAACGGCACATCCGGCACGCGTTTGCCGCTGCCGCACATCGCCCGCCCGATTGATGTCCGCACCTCGCTCGGCATTACCCGCATTATCCGCGATATGGGCGGCAAGCCTGGAAACCGGCTGCTGCATTTCGGTGAGGCCCGCGCCACTGACAGCATTGCGCAACGGCTGGAAATTCCAGTGGACTCAGAACTTGTGATGTTTCGCCGCATGTGGACTGTGAATGATCTGCCCTTCTGCATCGAGACAAGCTACCTGCCTGCTGCCCGTTTTCCCGATCTGATGGCCGAGAATCTGGTCGGCGGGCAATCGCTCTACGGATTTCTTGCGGAGAGATATGCCATCACCCCGGCTTCAACCGATCGTGAAATCAGCGTCGGTACGCCAACGGAAGCGGAGCAGAGGTTGCTCAATCTCGACAAGAGCGATGCGACACTGGTTCTGCGTCTGGTCGCGCGGGATGCGTCAGGCAGGCCATTCGAATACATGAAATCCACCAACAACCCGCATCATGTTGTGTTTCGGACCAGTGCAGCCGAACAGGCGCGCTGAACAAAAAAGCCGGCTTTGACGCCGGCTTTTCGCAACAGGTGCGGTTGTCTTTAGCCGATCGTCACCTCTTCGAGCATGTAGCCCGAAAAAAAGTTTGTGCCGCCGGGGAAACTCTTGAAATTGCCGACCGGCTTGCGCATCCCGTACCCTTGCGAGCGCCAGGCGAGGCCGACAATCGGCGCCACTTCAAGGGCATTTTTAACAAGCGCTTTGTAGATATCTTTGCGTTTGGCCGGATCAAGCTCAGCGCGTCCCTTGATAAAGAGTTCATGCATCACCGGTGTCGGAAGGTTCGCTGATCGCGAATTGCTCATCGGCAGGTTGCCATCCATGATCGGCGAAAGCCCGTCAGGATCATTGTTGTCGGCGGTCGTACCCTGCACACAGAATTCATAATTTCCCTTTGATCCGAGATCGACGCGCGTCGCCCAGTCCGGCAGGTTAAGTTTCACATCAATGCCGATTTCCGACAGATGCGCCTGCACCACCTCTGCGGTTGATTTGTGCATGCCATATTGCGCGGTGGACAGCAGCGTACAGGAAAATCCCCGTGGCACACCGGCTTCCGCCATCAGCTTCTTGGCCTTGTCGGGATTGTAGGTCCAGGTCTTGTCGAGCGCTGCGTCATAGAACGGGCTGGTCGAAGGGATGGGGATACCTTCGAGCGGACGACCGCGGCCAAAAAAAGCAGCTTCGACAATTTCTTCCCGGCGGATCGCGTGCGCCACAGCCTGACGCAGGCGCACATCCTTGAACGGGCCATTGCCGCCATTGAAACCCAGCGCCATGAACGGGCCATCGGCGGAATCGAGTTTCAGATTGGGATCTTTCTCAATCGCCCCCATATGCTGCCAGGGCACATACTCGATCAGATCAATATCGCCGGCCTGCAATGCCGCAACGCGCAGATTTTCGTCGGCATAGGCAATAAGCTTGATGCCGTCGACCTTGGGCATTCCAGTTTTGAAGAATTTGTCGAATTTTGCGACCTCGATGGCAACGCCGCGCTCCTGCGCCTTCATGATGTATGGGCCTGCGCCCACGCCAAGAGGATTGCCCTCGGTCGATCCCTTCGCCAGAATTGGCGTATGGGGGCTGGCGAACCATAGCGGCAGCACCGCAATCGGCTCTTTTGTTACAATGACAACGGTTTGCGCGTCCGGCGTTTCGATACGGGCGAAATTACCAAACTCGGTGCGAAAATGCGCCGTGGAATTGGGCGCAGTGATTTGCTCGAATGACCATTTCACATCCTCCGACGTCACCGGCTTGCCATTGTGAAACGTCGCCGGCCGCAGCTTGAACACCCAGCTGGTTGGCCCTTCCTGTTTCCACGATTCCGCCAGTTCTGGCCGCACCTCGCCGTCAGGACCGAAACCGGTCAACCCCCGATACAGCAGCAGCTTCACGGTAAGCGCGGCCGTGCCTGTGTGCACGAAAGGCTGCAGGCTGGGCGGATAGCTGGAAAGCCCAAAGCGCAACACCTTTGATCCTGACTGCGCGAATGCGGATTTTTGAAACAGCGGCAGTGCAGCGGAAGCGGCAATAATCGCGCGGCGAGAAAGGTTCATGATCGCCCCCTTTGAACGGCACCTGAAGCCGGCAGTCTGGTCTATACCAAGATCATTGGATCACAACGCAGAACCCTAAGCCTGTCAATCAGCGTTTTGCGCCGGTTTCCGGCACAGGCTAGCCATGCGCCAAAGTGCTTGACACCTTGGAGCGTGAGAATTGGTATAGACCAGAACCAGTGGCAACGGGAGACGCGTGTGAGCGAGATTATCAAGGTCAAGTCGGGCAGCAAGTTTGAGGATCTAAACAGCTATTCGCGGGTCGTGGTGGCGGGCGATTATATTTTTGTCGCGAACACGGCGGGCCGCAATTACACAACGCGCGAAATTGCGTCCGATGTCACGGGGCAGGCGGCTCAGGCATTCCGCAACATTGAAGGCGCGCTCGCAGCCGTTGGTGCAGGCCTGAAAGATATCATCGCGGTGCGGTGCCACGTGCCCAATCCGGAACACACCGGCGATGTGGGTAAATTCATGGGCGAGAAATTTCGCGGCATCGATCCGATTCAGACCATGATTTGCACACCGCTCGCGCATCACGAGATGTTGGTGGAATTCGAGGTGACAGCCTACCGCCGCCGCGATGCCGGCGTGGACGAGCAGCGGATCCGCATTCAGCTCGCGTAAAGCGAAGTGGTTGGCGTCTT
>JBOFFO010000022.1:0-1501 GCA_051648665.1 Beijerinckiaceae bacterium
TGTGTGAGTTTTCGACACTTCCGCAGTTGCTGGATAGGGGCGGCTGACCTGATGACCGCCCGCACCCTCATCATCGCCGCACTCCTGGCCTGGCTGTCCCTGCTGCTGGCCATCGCAGCGCAGGCCAAACTGAAATAGGACACGCATGGACTACAGCAAACTGCCGATTCAACCGCCTGCCCCGCTTGCCCCGGAAGCAACGGCGGCAGATCGTGCCGCGTGGCTGGACCAGCACCGCATCTGCGCGCTGTACGCCCAGGCCGAAGCGCAGAACCGCACGGCAGATGCTGCGGCGCTGGGCGCGGCAGCGCAGCGTGCATGCGTCGAAGCTTTGGACAAGCCTGCGCCTGTGCGGCCGTTCACAGAGGCTGAAATGGTGCGCTGTCTCTTGAGCAACTACGACCCGAAGGAAGGCCGCACGGGCGACAAGTGGCCAAGTGAGATGGTGGCTGCTGCTGAGGATGTTGCTGCGGCGTTCTTCAAGAAGTTTCCGGCGCAATGAGAAAAAAGCCGGCGCAGGAACAGTTGAAACCGGAGTTTCGGATTCCGGTGCTGTATCCGATGCCGACTCCAGAAATCGCGCGGCGTCGGGATGAGACGGTGCGCAGGCTTGAATTGGTTGTGCTGGGCAAAAAATGACCGTTCCATTTGTTGGGCCTTCATACGCTTTTGACTCGCCGCGCAGTCGTGGCCCGCTGTCTGTGAATCTGATCCCGGTCGCGGATGAGTCCGGCACGGCGAAGGACGCTTTCATTTTCCGCGATCTGCCTGGCTTGATCTCGCGGATAGCCATCGGGGCAGAGTGCCGCGCTTTTACGACGATCAACGGCCGGTTGTATGGCGTGTTTGGTGCGAAGCTGTACAGGATCAACGCGGACCACACCACGACTGAGTTAGGCGCGCTGGGGTCGAGTTCCGGGCGCTGCGGGCTGACATCGAATGCAATGCAGATCGTGGCCGGGGATGGTGTGAGCCTGTACGTTTACACCGTTGCGACTGGCCAGTGGCAATCATTCTCATACCCAGGGACGGCGCGCGTCGAATGTCTTGATGAATATGTGTTATTCATCCACCGGGAAAGCCAGCAATTCGGGTGGACAAACATAGGTGACGCTACATCGCTTGATGCCCTAAATTTCGCAAGCGCCGAGGGGTCGCCCGACAATCTGATTGATTTCATCGTCGATCATCGGGAGATTCTGCTGGGCGGGTTGGATTCAATCGAACCTTGGACAAGCGTCGGCGGGGATACTGTTTTCTCCCGTAGCGGCGGGGCGTTTATCGAAATGGGCGTTTCAGCGCCGTTTGTGATGCAGAAGGCTGGCGGGTCGGTCTATTTTGCGGGGTCTTCGGGGCGTGGGAATTCTGGTATTTTCAGGCTTGAGGGATACAACGCCATGCGGGTATCGTCGCTGCCAGTCGAAAAGCTGTTCAACGGCCTGGACATGGCTGGATCGACGGCATTTGGCTATGACGCTGACGGTTCAAGTTTCTACTGCCT
>JBOFFO010000023.1:0-4432 GCA_051648665.1 Beijerinckiaceae bacterium
CCGCCCAACACCGTGATCATTGCGCTGGCGATCTTTCTAACCGCCTTCATCATGCAGCCGACCTTCAACGAGGCCTACACGAACGCCATACGCCCGGCGATCGACAATCAGATTACGCTCGAACAAGCCTTTGAACGCGGCGCAGCCCCGTTCAAGACGTTTATGGTCAAGCATGTGCGCGAAAAGGATCTCGCCCTGTTTCTCGATCTGTCTCGTGAACCGCGCCCGGCCAGCATGGAGGACTTGAAGCTCACCACCATTATTCCTGCCTTCATGATTTCTGAATTGCGGCGCGCCTTCGAAATCGGCTTTCTGCTTTTCCTGCCATTTCTCGTAATCGATCTGGTCGTCTCATCGATCCTGATGTCAGCCGGCATGATGATGGTGCCACCCATCACCGTGGCTTTGCCGTTCAAGCTGATTTTCTTTGTGCTGGTGGACGGCTGGAATCTTGTGGCCGGCTCGCTTGTGAAAAGTTACGGCGGCTAGCGAAATATGGCTCAGCCCTGCCGGCCCGCAGCATTGGGCTGTGCCTGCGTTTCCTGCTTCAGCGGTTCCGGCTTTGACGGTTGATCCGTCATGACAGGCGGCGGCGTTTTTTCACGCTGCGGCATCGTCATGGGAATATCCGGGTAGCGCTTGCGATACTCCGAGAGAAATTCCGCCAGCGTATCAGCGCGCGCCACAGTGCGCGCGAGTTCGCGGAATTCCCGCGCCCGCGCAGCCGACGGCGAGGTAATGAGCTGGAACGCACGCGCGTCCGCGCTGTTCGCCATCAACGCCCCATATTTACCGCGCAAACGGTCCATGGACAGCGGCTCTTCTGCCAACGCATAGGCGATGGCTGCACGCACCACATCAGCCCGCTCGGCATCTTCCAGTTCGCGCCGCACTTTCCAGCGATCACCCAAAATCCGCTCATAGGTTTCGCCGGCTGCCCGCCAACGCCGCCCCTGCCACTGAATATCCGCCGTCAACCTGTCCACATCAGGACCGCTTTCCGCACCAACAATATCCAATGCCAGATCGGTGCGCGATAAATCAGACAAAGCCCGCGCCTCAAGCAACGCACGCGCCCGCTTGATATGATAGGGCAGCTCCGGCAAACGCGTGGATCGCAACGCTTGTGCCGCCGCCGCCGGCTTGCGGTCCATTAGATAAATAATCGCAAGACGTGCAGCGACTGTTGCCCGTTGCGCACCCTTCAGACGATTATCAATCTGGTGCTGCAAAAGCGTCGCAGCGTTGTCGAGCAGATCAAGCGACACAAGCCGTTCTGCCAGCTGCCGCACGATTTCATCGCCGCGCCGCCCTGGCGGCGTCAAATCCTTGAAGTCATAGAACAGCGCAAGCGCCTGCACGCGGTCGATCGTGTCGCTCTTGCCATCAATAAAGACACTCTCGAACAGCCGCGCCGCTTCATCATGCAGACTGCGGATGCGATCGTGATTCGGATAGACTTCATTGGCGCGGCGCGCCATCGCAAAGGCATCCCGCCAGCGATTATCCTCGGCATAAAAGCGGCCAAGCGCCGCCATCGTATCAGCCTCGACAGCACCGTCACCGCGCCAGATCGCCGCCACCGTTTCCAGCCGCGCAATGGCATCATCACGCGTCATGGCCTTGTCCTGCAAAGCCAGCAGTGCGCCGCGCATGCCAGCCTCCGCAGCCGCAGGACGGTGGGTGCTGTCAAAAATACGCGTATAGGCGGCAAGCGCGTCATCAATACGGCCCTGCCCTTCATCAATTCGCGCACGGATCAATGCAATATCGTTCGCATTAACGAATTCGCGGTCCAGTTTTTCAACGGTTTCGATTGCGCCGGTCGCCGTTCCAAAGTCGCGCACTTCAACCGCAGCGCGCGCCCACAGAAGCTGGATCATCGCCTGAAGTTCGTCAGGATAGGCTTCGAGCGCCCCTTCACCGGCGCGCAAGCCGGCCAATGCGCGTGGCCAGTTGCGTTCGCGCGCATCCAGCACGGCGCGCCACAGCAGCGATTCAGGATCGTCGCGCACCGCATCATCATTCATTAATTTACGAGCTTCATCCGCGCGTCCGCTTTGAACCGCAGAAGCGATGCGCATAATGGCCAGTGCGCGGTCCCGCGCAGCAGCGGGCTCCGTAAACACAATAGCCTCGAATGCGCTGCGGCCCTCCACATAAAGCCCGTTGGCAAAGAGCATACGCCCAAGCGCATAGCGCACCTGATTACGACGCCCGCGCGGCGCATCCGCCGCGTTCTGCATCAATGCACGAATGCGGTCGCGTGGCACGCCAGCCTTGTCTTGAGTCCACTGCGCCCGATCAAAAACCACAGGGTGCGCTATGCCGCCAGCGTCAGTCGCTTTTTTCTCGGCACGTTGCGTAACAGAAAGTCCATTTCCACGCTCAATGGTGATTTCGTCAACACCAGCCAAAACGCTAAGATCATCGGCTTGCGCAATGACAGCCACGCCATGCGCGGTCGCCGCAAGCTCAAATTCCGAAAAGCGGAAGGGCTTCGCTACGGAACGCAAAGGAGCGAGGGCTGTCGCGACGGCCAGACGCTCGCCGCTTTCTGGATCATCAATCCAATGGATCATTGATGACCGTTGCAAAGGCAGCGTGACAACCGTGCGGCCATTGTCATCAATGATTCGTGAGGGAACAATCGGTTCGCTGGCGGCAACGAGCTTTTCACCGATGCTGATCGTCCACCCATCGCCGTCGGGCGCCAGATGTGCGATGCGTGGTTCCGCAAATGCAATGCGAACCATCTGTGCTTTGGAAAGCGCGTCACTCGTTGGCGTACCGCCTATCTTTGACAAAAAAGGTTGCGCTGCGCCCAGCACAATGGGCTGCGCTGTTTCAAATATGGCAGTAACGACTCCATTGCGCGTAAACAAGGCTGCCGGTGTGCGGGCCGCGAATGGCAGTCGTAGGATCAGTGTATCGCCATCTTGACTGGCTATCATCCGCACGGGGTGTGACGGTTGTGGTTGCGACGCATCTTCCGCAGTCTTATGTCGCGGCGATGGATCTGAAGTGGAATTATTCCGCGTCGCTTCCGGCGCAGAATTCTGCTGCAGTACAAGCTTTTCTGTTTTCTGTGAATCCTTGACCACAACTGCTGGCGCCGCTGGATTAACCGCAGCTTCGGGAGATGCTGTGCGCGCCTGCCGCGCCTCTGGCGTCACAAGATCGACAACAAAGGAATCGTCTTCACGAAATCCATGCGCATCCACATTATCGCTTAAAACGATGCGAACCCGGGAGGCGCCTTGCGCAATATCATTCTCGACAGACTTTGCAGCATCTCCCAATTCGATGCGCAGCCGTTGTGCATCAACCTTGAGCGCAGCGTCGAAGGTAATTTCAAGGACCTCACCGTCCTTTTTGTGCCTCACTGGCACCACGCTCGGCATTTCAAATACCATGCGCGTGAAGGTTGGCATACGCCCCACACGGACCGGCATTCCCCGTGTTTCTTCCGCAAGCCGCTTTCTCTCGGCCTTCTTTAACGCTTCCTCAGCCTCGCGCGCACGTCGCGCGAGTTCATCGACAACATCCTGAGGGAGGCCGGGAGGCTGCCCGCGCCAATTTTCAGGCAGCAAATCCAGGAAAATGCGTTCTCCCGCCTCCTTCAAATGCGGACGCAGATTGCGCGCAAGCGCGAACCGCAAAGCTTTGCCATCCGGATCGCGGCGCGCCGCGCCGATATAATTTGGCAATTCGCTCGGCAGTTTTTCCGGATCAATTGAAACAGGGTTTTGGAACGTCACGACAAGCACGCCGGACGTGACCTGCGCCTGCACGGTGGGCATATCCTGCAAAGTGAGGATCAGGCGGCCATACCCGGCCATTTCCATGCCGCGCACCGTGCCTTTGGTTTGCGCAACAGCAAAATCGGCAGGTATCGTGCCTGCCGCTATGATCCAAAGGGCGGAGATAGCCGCTCGAACGCAACGCCACATCGTACGCAACACACCGCGCGCAATCCAAAAGCGCGTTCTGGGACCGTGCCATACTGTGGTGAAAGAGGCATTAAAGCCACCACGGTCAGTTCACGCCAGGACAAAACTGACGTTAACACTCCATATACCATGTTCAGGCGGCACTGCGCGGATGTTCCTGCACAGACGTCACTTTGGGCAAGCCATTGATATTCGCCGCCGCTTCGCGCGGTGTGCAAAACATGTTGACGCAAGCGGCATTGCCAAAAATATCATCGGCCCGGCCGCGATAATTCTTCGGATTGAAACAGCCAACAGTGTGCCACCACGCCTCGTAACCAAGGTCGAAAAGTGCCCTCAGCAAGGCAGGCGACCGATCGGGAAATTCATTTTCGATATAGAGCACCGGCCGGCATGCCTCGATTGTCTTTTGCGCGCCAGCCAGCACTTCGGTTTCCATACCCTCGACATCGATCTTCATGAGTTTGAGGCGCTTTTGG
>JBOFFO010000024.1:0-2794 GCA_051648665.1 Beijerinckiaceae bacterium
TCGCCATGTCTGGCGGCGTCGATTCCTCGGTGGTCGCCGCACTGCTGAAGGAAGAGGGCTACGAGGTCATCGGCGTCACCCTCCAGCTTTACGATCATGGCGCGGCGGTGCATCGCAAGGGCGCCTGCTGCGCCGGGCAGGATATTCACGATGCGCGCCGTGTGGCGGAGACGCTCGGTATCCCCCATTATGTGCTCGATTACGAAAGCCGTTTCCGCGAGGCGGTGATCGACCGCTTTGCCGACAGTTATCTCGCCGGCGAGACGCCGATCCCCTGCATCGAGTGCAACAAATCCGTGAAATTCCGCGACCTGCTTGAAACCGCGCGCGATCTTGGTGCCGAAGTGCTGGCAACCGGCCATTACGTCGTCAGCGGCGCAGACGGGCAGGGCGGCCGCGCGCTCTACCGCGCCGCTGATCCCGATCGTGACCAGAGTTATTTTCTCTACGCGACGACGCCGGAGCAGTTGTCGCTGCTGCGCTTCCCGCTCGGCCATCTGCCGAAATCAGAAACGCGCGCGCTCGCGCACAAATACGGCCTCGTGGTTGCCGACAAGGCGGACAGTCAGGACATCTGCTTCGTGCCCGGCGGCAATTATGCCGACGTCATCGCCAAGCTAAAGCCGGATGCGGCTGAACCGGGCGATATTGTGCACACCGATGGCCGCGTGCTCGGCCAGCATCATGGCCTGATTCATTTCACGGTCGGCCAGCGCCGCGGCCTTGGCATTGCCACGGGCCAGCCGTTGTTTGTGGTCAAACTCGACCCGCAAAAGAAGCAGGTCATCGTCGGACCGAAAGAGGCGTTGGCGACGCGCACGATTATTCTGCGCGATGTGAACTGGCTTGGCGATGCGCCGCTTGATGCCACCCCGCGCGATGTCGCCGTGCGCGTGCGCTCCACCCGTGCGCCGCAACCGGCGACAGTGCAGATGGTGCAGGGCGCTGTGCAGGTGACATTGGCCGCTGACGAGCTTGGCGTGGCGCGCGGGCAGGCCTGCGTGTTCTATGACTCAGCCGAAAACGGCGCGCGCGTTCTTGGCGGCGGCACCATTGCCGAAACCGTGCAGGCCGCCAGCCCGGTTGCGGCTTGAACATTTCAGCGGATCATCGATGAGCATTCAGTACGACCTCGACAGTCAAAAGAAAGCCTATGCCAAATGGGCGAATTATTACGACAAGGTCTATCACAACCTGCTTGCCGACGCGCATCGCAAGTCAGCCGAAGCGGCTGCTGCGCATGGCCCGGAAATTCTGGAAGTCGGCGTCGGCACCGGCCTCGTGCTGCGGTTTTATCCGTCCCACACCCGCGTTTCTGGCGTCGATCTGTCCGAGCCGATGCTGCAAAAGGCGGCGGAAAAGAACTATCCGCATGTGCGCGTGCTCGCCTGCATGGATGCTTGCCGCCTCGGCTTTGCGGATGCAACCTTTGATGCGGTCAATGTCCCGTTCGTGATTACACTGGTGCCGGATCCGGAAGCGGCGCTCACCGAAATTGCCCGCGTGCTGAAACCTGGCGGCCATCTCGTCATCGCTTCAAAATTCGGCGCGGAAGATGGGTGGCAACGCAAAATCGAGGAAGCCACGGCGGGACTCGCAAAAAAAGTCGGCTGGTCTACGACCTTCAAGATCAGCCGTGTGCGCCAATGGGCCGAAAAGCATGGTGGCTTTGAATATCTCGGTGCGCAGAATGCATTTCCGGCCGGATATTTCAAAATGATCCGGTTCCGGAAATTGCCGGTCTAAATTAACCTATCGTCAGCTTTTAATGTGAATCGCAACGCGCATTTTTGCGCTTGCAAGTGCAACGCCGCACATCGGTGTTGCAACAACGCCGCTATAGCATCGTTACTCACGATACTGAACCGGCGCTGAAATGATGCAGCGCTGCCGTATCGGTAAGCCTCATGCATTTTTACGCAACATATTGAATTGCAAAGAAGGAATTTCACATGGCCATTCGCGGACGTGTCGGAAAACACCTTTCCACGGGCAAACAATGCCAGAACTGGAAAGCTGATCAGCAGACGATCATCGCGCTGCTCAATAAAATATCGGTCGCAGATGGCGGCGCTGGAGGGGCGCTTGCTGGCAAAACTGTGCCGGGAATTGCCAGTCGTGGGCTGTGCGCTGCCATTGTGACATTTGAGAAAAAACAGTTCAGCAACAACGCCAGGGGTTTTGTTGAGCCGGGTGGCGCTGTCCTCGCGCGCATGCAGGCCTTGGCCACAGCACCCAAGCCGCCGCCGCCCGGCCCGACCGCCGGCATGCGCACCGCATCGGTGATAACGCCGCTGGATGCAGCATTGGCCGATGATGGCGCCATCAGCCATGCCGAAGGCGTGCATATCCTCCGGTCGATCCTGAGTGATGGCATCATCGCCCAGAGCGAGCTTGATGACATCAGGGATATGCTGGCCAACATCACCGGCATCGCACCGCAGACGCGCGCCATGTTCACGGAATTGCAGAACATGATCCTGCTTGCCCCGGCCAACAAGGGTCCATTCACGCTGGCGACCGATGCGCAGAAAAAGGCGGCCGACAAGGTCTGCGATTTCATGACGCGGTCAGGCTCGAAATATTTCCGCAAGCTCAATCGGTTTCAGATCGGTATCGGATTGCTGATGCGTATCGCGCACCCCGGCATGATGGATCAGGATATGGCCAGCGTCTGCGGCCCGGCGGTTTTGCTGTTCAATGTCGCGAAAGATGACCCTGAAGCCTATGTCAGCTTTGCCATCGACCTGTATGAAAAAGGCGCGGCCTTTATATGGACCTTTGGCGTTATCCC
>JBOFFO010000025.1:0-2757 GCA_051648665.1 Beijerinckiaceae bacterium
TGTCCACCCAGCTTGCCAAGGCCGATAATGGCCATGCGTCCGCCGTGGATACGCCCATGATCGGATTCAAACGCAACGGTCACTGCTTCCAGTGCGATGCGCACCAGCGAGTCGGCAATGATGGAGTATGCCCTTCCCGATTCCTCAGGCGAAAAAAGGCCGGATAACATGCGGGCGCCGGTCATAAACATTTCCTGACGCCCAACATCGCGCATGCGATCAAGACACTCTTCGATGCCAGACCATGTCCCCATCATGCCACGAAGACGCTGTTCGATTTGTGCTGCATCGGCCCGCCCGGTGACAAAATAGGGATCAATAACCGTGTCAAGCACATGCGGATGGGTTGCAACAATTTCTGCCAGACGAGGCGCGCTACCCAGCACATCGGCAAACAGAGCCAGCATTTTTGGATTGTTTCGCAGGATAGAAAACAACTCTACGGCGCCGGGCATAGCACCCAGCGCCTTGTCAAAAGCAGAAATTGCTCCATCGGGATCAGCGGTTCTGCCAAATGCCTGTAACAGCAAGGGCACAAGCTCAGTCAACACCTCTCGTGCGCGTGCGCTTGCCACCGCCGGGCGACGGCCGAAATGCCAACCACGAATGGTTTCTGTCACGGTTGCCGGATTGCGATACCCAAGGCGGATCAGTGTTTCAACGGTTTCAGGGTCGTCGCTTGTGCCTGTAAACACGAGACTGCCAATTTCGGAAGCCAGCGTTTCCGCTTCCTCAAAAAGCCGCCCGTAATGCTTCTGCACACTATTGGTGATACTTATGAGATGGTTGCCAAAATCTTCCGTGCTTGCAAAGCCGCAGAATTGTGAGAACGCCAGAAGATCCGCTTCATCCATCGGCAAACGCTGAGTCTGTTCGTCCAGCCGCATTTGCAACCGATGTTCAATCATGCGCAAGGCGAAATAGCAGGTTGAAAGTTCGTCCCGCACAGTAGCGGATATCCAACCCTCATCGACCAGCACAGCCAGCATATCAATCGTGCGGCGCCCCCGCAGTGACGGCTTGCGCCCGCCAAACACTAGCTGCTGCGTCTGCACAAAAAATTCAATTTCCCGGATTCCACCGCGTCCGAGCTTGATATCATGGCCGGCAACCGCGATTTCATCATGCCCGCGCACGGTCTGAATCTGTCGTTTCATGGCATGCACATCGGCAATTGCCGCGTAATCGAAATACTTCCTCCAGATGAATGGCGTTAGCCCCTTCAAAAACTCTTCGCCCAGCGTGAGATTGCCCGCAATGGCACGCGCCTTGATGAAGGCCGCACGCTCCCAATTTTGTCCAACGGATTCATAATAATTATAGGCTGTCGGCACGGAAATCGCTGTGGCGCTTGAACCCGGATCAGGGCGCAGGCGCAAATCAACGCGCGCCACATAGCCGTCCTCAGTGCGATTCTGAAGGATTTTGACGAGGCTTTTGGTCAACCGCACATAGAAGGTCGAAGGCTCAATATCATCGCCCAATGCAGCGGACTCTGCATCGTAAAATACGATCAAATCAATGTCGCTGGAATAGTTCAACTCGCGCGCACCATGCTTGCCCATCGCCAGGATAATCAGGCCAGACGCTGCTTGCAGACTTTCGCCATCGCGCACTCGCAATTTTCCGTCCCGCGCGGCATCCCTCAAAACATGATCGATGGCTGTAATGACAGCCGCATCGGCGAAATCCGCCAACGCTGCTGTAACACGGTTGACATCCCAAACGCCGCCCAGATCAGCAAAGGCCACAAGCAGGGCATTTTTTTCACGCGCGACGCGCAAATGCCGCATCAACTCTGCCTCCGTCACATCCATGCTGGCGGGGGAATGCAAAATCGCCAAAATTTCTGCATGCGCTTCATCAGGATCTCTGCTCAACAATTCCGACAGCCATTCCGGATGCCGCCGCAAAATGCCTGTCAAAAAGGGGGCATGCGCACAAATGCCGCCAATCAACTGCACCGCCGCACGTGCGGTCATCACGCGCTCCATTTCCGCCTGTACGGCCGGATTATCGCCGGCATCCAGGATTTTTTCGCGCCACAAGGTTTCAGCATCAAGGCCCGCAGGCATCAGAAGAGCGGGCTTCAGTCTTGCGAGCAATGATGTCATGTGGCGGAATGATCCTGAGGTTTGATTTTCTGAAATATCATCGTTACCCGTAATCCTGGGTCAGCCTCGGCGAGACTTAATTGTGCACCGTGCATTTTCGCGACCGCTGCAACCAGTGACAGGCCGAGGCCAAATCCCGGCTGTGTGCGCGCCGTTTCCAACCGTTCAAAACGCTTCAGCACACGCGCCTGTTCCTCAACAGGAATACCCGGACCATTGTCTGTCACTGTGGATACGATCTGGTTATTCTCGTCGCGCAACATAATCTGCACGGCGCCGCTGACGCCGGGCGCAGGTCTGGTGTATTTGATCGCGTTGTCGATGAGATTGGCGAAAGCCTGGCTGATCAGATCGCGGTTTCCCTGCACCATCACCTGCTCCGGTGAATCCAGTGTCAATGTGATGCGGGCTTCTTCGGCACTCGGTTCGTAAATTTCGATAAGATCGCGCAGCACAGCAGCCAAATCGAAAGTGGCCATGTCGGATTGCGCGTGACCACTTTCGAGGCGCGCAATTGTGAGAAGCGCATTGAATACGCGGATAAGATTGTCTGAATCCTCGATGGCGCCTTCCAGTGCCTTGCGCATATCATCTGGATTATCGCTGCGGCGCAAGGCTTCCTCGGCGCGATTCCGCAACCGGG
>JBOFFO010000026.1:0-2637 GCA_051648665.1 Beijerinckiaceae bacterium
GTCGCTGACAAAGATGTCGCCATCCCTCAGAGCATCAAAGATCTCAAGCGGCAATGCACGAAGATCGGCTGCAAGATCAAGGTGCCAAAAACCATGACCGGCCTGACCGTGGTGCAGCATACGGAAGAGCTGCTGCTGATCCGCATTCCCAGCAAGTCCATGGCGGAAGCCGCCATTAAGGTGCCCGGCGATTACAAGCTGCCGCAATTCTATGATCATTTCTGCGGGCCTGTGAATGCGACCACAAAGCCGCAGAAGCAGACGCTGCTGGCCTGCCGGCTCGGCGATTATTCCATTGGGCAGTGCATGTAGGCCGCTATTTTTGCAAGCCCCGGCGTGGCCTGATCCGATGCCGGGGCTACCGCACCGAAGAGGCCTTGATCAAGCGAGGATGACGCGCGCAGGCTTCAGTCCAGCCCCCACCATTCGCCGTGATGAAAATCAATCCCGGGAGCGCCAGCGCCGATGAGACCTTCGCGCAAACGCTCCCAGTCAGCTTCAATCCTGATCGGAAACAGATGCAGGAGCCAGCGCGCCATGGTCAGCGCGTTGGCGTTCTTCTTTCCGACCCATCGCACCTGTGTCGCTGCAAAGAGACGGTCGAGCACTTCGCGTGCGCGGCGGGTGTCGCCAAGGAAATAGAGCGCAGCGGCCTGAAAGCCGAACGCGGTGACGTTGATGTCGCCGGCATTGGCGGCCGCAGCGACGCACCCTTCATAATCTTCAGCCAAAAAGCGATTGGTTGCGATATAGGCCCAATGCAGCAACGAAGGCGGCACCGGCAAGGATAAAAGCTGGGTTTCAATCGCTTTGGCGTCCTCGCGCGCGCCGGCGAAGGCCAGGCAGGTTGCAGCCGACACAACTGTCCAGGGATCGTTGTCGTTGAGTTCGTAAGCGAGCCTTGCATGAACCTCGGACAATTCATGCTGACTGGCCATGGCGTGTGACCAGGCAAGACACAGCTGGCTGCGTGAATCGATGGGATCAATCCGGGCAGCGCTACGGGCGAGATCGAGCGCTTCTTCTGTCCTTTCAAACTTTCGAAAGGTGCCGGGAATGGCGATGTGCTCAATATTGTGCCACTGCGCCAGACTGGAATAGGCAGGCGCAAAATTGGGGTAACGCTCAATGATCCGTTTGATGATGTCGGTTGCACGGCTCCATTGCTGTGGATTGAAGCCACGCAAAACGGCTTGCGCCTGAAGCCACAGGTCGTAGGCGGTCTGGTCGCCTTCAGGCGCCTGAACCAGGGAATCGAGCCGGGACGCCGACAGAGACACATTCAGGGCGGTGGAAAGACGGCGCACGATATGCTGCTGCGCCTCAAACCAGCCCGTAATGTTGAGTTGGAACCGCTCGCTCCACAAATATTCGCTGCTTACGGCATCACGGAGCATCAGCAGGAGGCGTACACCGTCCTGAGATTCAAATCCGCTTGCATCGAGAATATACTCGTTCGGCAGGCTGTCCTTTGCCGGCTCGCCTGCACTGTGCAGTGGCTCATCGCGCACGGCCCACTCCCGGAACCGCACCAGCGATCCAATCAACTCGCGGCGAAATCCCTCGATCAGGTAGTGATGTTTGTCACTCGTGCCCTTGGCGTCAAACCCACGCACCGTGAGAATAATCTTGGGCGCTGGCGGTGGCCGATGCTGCAAGGGCGGCATGGCGGCAGGACTGCCAGCATCAGCCGCAACAGACACCAGTGCAGCCGGAGCAGACGCACGTGGTGGCTGGAGCGGTTGCGCCAGCTTGATCTGCGCGATCAGCTCCTGTGTCTCGGTGGACGGCTCGACATCATATTCGTCTTCAAGCAACTGCCAAAGATTTTTGTACAGACCCAGCGCACCGCCAATATCCCCCGCTTCAGCGCGCCGTCTGATCAGCACACGCGCTGCTTCTTCCTGCGTGGCGTCGAGCATGTAGAGCGCGCGCGCAATCGCTTCACTCGCGGGCTGGTCACCGACGCGCCTCAACGCATCTTCCAGATCGACAACAATTCGGGTCTGCAAGGTTTGCCGCCGTGCCAGCAACCAGACACGGAAGGCCTCATCGACGGATTCAAAATCGCGCAGGATCGCATCAAAGGCGCGGTCTTCCTGAAGCAAATAGGGATGTGGCGCACCCTGCCGCGCCATTGCCATTGCTTCTGCTACATCGACTTCGACCGACCCTGGTGCGAAGCCAACCGAGAGCTTGTCCGACTCAAAGCCGTCAAACCCCGCTTCCGCAAAAATCTCGCGCAGCTGGAAGAGTGTCTGGCGCAACGAGGCCCGCGCCCGTTGCTCGTCGGTTTCGCTCCACAACAGGCCGACAAGGCGTTCGCGCGATTCTCGCAGGTCGCCGGACAGCACCAGATAACCGATCAGCGCCTTGGCCTTGCGGCTTTCAAACCGCACCTCATGATCGCCGCAGCGAATGCCAAAATTGCCAAACAGGGAAATGCGCATGCGCACGGCTGCCGCTTCGCGCGCACCTCCAGCGGTTTCGCGAGTTAAACCCTGTGCCACCATCTTGCCCTGACGCCGTACGCCATCCTGTAAACCGTCTGTCCGCGCCCTTGTCCAGCACGGCATTGCCCAGCCCAGCCCTGCCTGTGCCGAAATGCGGCACGGGTGTCAGGCTACCGTCGTGAGA
>JBOFFO010000027.1:0-2128 GCA_051648665.1 Beijerinckiaceae bacterium
CATGTCTGCCGGAGCCGGGGTGGCCTGTGCGGAAGCAGTGTAAGACTGGAATTGCGGCTCCTGCCGCTCGACAATGCGGTCGAAGGATCGCATCACCTCAGCAAATTCATCGGGATGCACCGGCATTTCAGCGGCTGGCACAGCGCGCTGATCGCGCGACAGCAGACGTTCGATGTCATCCGAAAGACTGCCATCAGCCTGCGCAGGCCCAACTGTCTGGGCATAGGCTTCATTGGCGGGAACGCGGCCGGCAAATTCACGCGCCACTGCATCGCTCAGGTCGCGCGGCGACATCGTTGGATGAATGGGGGCAGGAACGACGCGGGCCTCAGGAGTCGGCTCGCGCCGGGCGCGCGGGTCGCCGGAAACAATACGCGCCAATTCAGCCAGCGGATCCTCGACCGGCTTACCGGAGCCGGCGGGACGGCTCGACGCTTCACGAATCTGGCGTTCGATCTCATCAAGATCGAAGGCGTGGCGGTTACGGAATGCTTCACTCATGGCTGCCGGAGACCCCTCCATACGCCGCGATCGCCTGGCACCACACTCAACGCCGAACGCTAACGCGACTCAACTGACAGTGACCGGCGGCCTATGTGCCGGGCACACTAACGCATTTCGTCCGGAGCCGCGACACCCAGAATGCCCAGACCGGACACGAGGACCGCGCGCACTGCGTAAACAAGCGCTAACCTCGATACAGTCAATTTTCGATTGTCTTGATTAACGAACCGCAAATGCGGCGCATCTTTTCCGCGATTCCAGTGGGCATGGAAGGCGCTGGCGAGTTCGTAGAGATAGAACGCCACCCGGTGCGGCTCATGGGCCGCGGCCGCCTGCTCAATCAGTCGCGGATATTGCGCGATTTTCTTGATCAGGCCGATTTCACTATCGTCATCGAGCAAGGTCAAATCGGCCCCGGCGGACTCGGGAATCTCCGGCGCAGCGCCAAAAGCCTCCTTCGCCTGCCGCAGGATCGACTGGCAGCGGGCATGGGCATATTGCACATAAAAGACCGGGTTATCCTTCGACTGCTCGATGACCTTGGCAAGGTCAAACTCCAGCGTCGCATCATTCTTGCGGTAGAGCATCATGAAGCGGGCGGCATCGCGTCCGACTTCATCAATCACTTCACGCAATGTCACGAAATCACCGGAACGCTTTGACATTTTGACCGGCTCACCATTGCGCATCAGCTTTACGAGCTGGCACAGCTTGACGTCGAGCATGCCCTTGCCGCCGGTCACTGCCGCAACCGCCGCCTGCATGCGTTTGACGTAGCCGCCATGGTCCGCGCCCCAGACATCGATCATAACGGGGAAGCCGCGCAGGAATTTTGAGCGGTGATAGGCGATGTCAGAGGCAAAGTAGGTGTAGCTGCCGTCCGATTTCAGCAGCGGGCGGTCCACATCGTCGCCAAACGCGGTCGCGCGGAACAGGGTCTGTTCGCGATCCTCCCAATCCTCCACCGGCTGGCCCTTGGGGGGCGCGAGCCGGCCCTCATAGACGAGATCGCGGGCGCGCAGATCGGCGATGGTGGCGGCGACCGCATCCATGGCCGCGCCGGGCTGCGGGACGGTCAATGAGCGTTCGGAGAAAAAGACCTTGTGGACAACGCCGAGCTGCGCGAGGTCAGCGCGGATCATATCCATCATGGCGTCGATGGCACGCTGGCGGACGAGCGGCAGCCATTCCGCCTCGTCAGCACCGACCAGTTTGCGGCCAAACTCCGCCACCAGCGCTCCGCCGACCGGCTTGAGATAATCGCCCGGATACAGCCCTTCCGGGATTTCGATGCGTTCGCCCAGCGCCTCGCGGTAGCGGAGATAGGCGGAGCGCGCGAGTACATCGACCTGCGCGCCAGCATCATTGATGTAATATTCCCGCGTCACCGCGTGGCCAGCAAATTCCAGCAGCGCGGCCAGCGCATCGCCGAACACCGCGCCGCGGCCATGTCCGACATGCATCGGCCCGGTGGGATTGGCCGAGACATATTCGACATTGACCGCCGGGTCAGGCTTGGCCCGGCCTCGCCCAAAGGCTGCGGGGTTCTCTAAAGCGCTTTTCAAGCAATCGAATAGAAGCGTTTGATTGAGCGTAAGATTGATGAAGCCGGGGCCGGCAGCTT
>JBOFFO010000028.1:0-2036 GCA_051648665.1 Beijerinckiaceae bacterium
TGTCTCTCCCTATGCTTGCCCTTGCCTCCTGCCGTGATCACCCCTAATCGGCACGGGAAACTGCCTGCCGGGAGACGCCGAGGCCATGACCCCACCTGTCGCCATCATCATGGGCAGCCAGTCCGACTGGGCGACCATGCGCCACGCGGCGGAGACGCTGGATGCGCTCGGCATCGCCCATGACACCCGCATCGTCTCCGCCCACCGTACGCCGGATCGCTTGGTCAGCTTCGCTAAAGGCGCGAAGGCGGAGGGTTTCAAAATCATCATCGCCGGCGCTGGCGGTGCCGCCCATCTGCCGGGCATGGCGGCGGCCATGACCCCGCTGCCCGTCTTCGGCGTGCCGGTGGAATCGAAGGCGCTTTCGGGTCAGGATTCACTGCTCTCCATCGTGCAGATGCCGGGCGGGATTCCCGTCGGCACGCTCGCCATTGGCAAGCCGGGCGCGATCAACGCCGCGCTGCTCGCGGCCGCCGTGCTGGCGCTGAATGACCCTGCTATCGCCCAGCGGCTCGATCACTGGCGCACGCGCCAGACCGCCGCTGTCGCCGAGAAACCTGTGGACAGCGTATGAGCAAAGCCGTGCTGAACCCGGGCGACACTATCGGCATTCTCGGCGGCGGCCAGCTTGGCCGCATGCTGGCGCTGGCCGCTGCTCCTCTTGGCCTGAAATGCCACATCTACGCGCCGGAGGCGGACTCGCCCGCCTTCGATATCGCCGCCGCCCGCACCTGCGCGCCGTACAACGACCGCGCTGCGCTGACCGCTTTTGCGGGCGCCTGCGACGCCATCACCTACGAATTTGAAAATGTGCCGGTCGAGACGGTCGATTTTCTGGAGACGCTCAAGCCCGTGCGCCCCGGCGCGAAGGCGCTGCGCACCGCGCAGGACCGGCTGAAAGAAAAAGAGCTGGCGCGTGCGCTCGGTGCCGGCACCGCGCCCTTCGCCGCCGTCAATTCCCGCACCGATCTCGATGCGGCCATCGCAGCCATTGGCCTCCCGGCTGTGCTGAAGACCAACCGCTTCGGCTATGACGGCAAGGGGCAGGCGAAAATTATGAGCGCCACCGAAGCCGATGCCGCATGGGCCGCGATGCGCGGCCAGCCCGCCCTTCTCGAAGGCTTCATCCATTTTGATTGCGAGATGTCAGTGGTTGCCGCGCGCGGGCTGGACGGCGCCTTTGCCGCGTTTGACGTCACGCAGAATGAGCATCGCAATCATATCCTGCATCGCTCCGTCGCACCCGCTGATATTCCAGCGCAAGCGCGCGACGCCGCCATTGCAACCGCCCGGAAAATCGCAGACGCGCTCGATTATGTCGGTGTGTTCGGTGTGGAGTTTTTTCTCGAAATGACGCCGCAGGGGCCTGTGGTGCGCGTCAATGAAATCGCGCCGCGTGTGCATAATTCCGGGCACTGGACGCAGGATGGCGCGCAAACTTCGCAATTCGAGCAGCATATGCGCGCGGTCGCGGGCTGGCCGCTCGGCTCACCCGCGATGACGGGCCAGCGCGCCGAGATGATCAATGTGATCGGCGATGACATCAGCACATGGGAAGCGGTGTTGCGTGAACCCGGCGCGCATCTGCATCTGTACGGCAAGGCCGAGGCGCGCGCCGGTCGCAAGATGGGCCACGTCAACCGCGTGACGCAATAGTCAAAGAATTTCCGCACCGAGAATTTTGCGCAACCCATCAGGAATGCGGATGGCGCGGCCATGGCGCACGCAGGCGACCTGCACCTGTGCCGTGACGAGCGTTTCATCCCCGCGCATCACCGCCTGATCGAGTGTCATCGATGCGCCCTTGATCTCGCGCGGTGTGGTAATGACCGTGATCATATCATCCATCCGCGCCGGCCTGGCGAAATCGATAGTCATGCGCCGCACGACGAAGGCAAGGCCCTGCATGGCCTCATGCATCGCGCCCTGGTCCTGCCCGCGTTCCCGCAGCAACTCGGTGCGCCCGCGCTCCATGAAGCGCAGATAGGAGGCGTGATAGACGACGCCGGAAAAATCCGTGTCCTCATAATAGATGC
>JBOFFO010000029.1:0-7359 GCA_051648665.1 Beijerinckiaceae bacterium
GCCAATTACTCTTGAAGAAACACCACAGGGAGGATCCCATGAGCAGAATTATCAAGCGCATTGGCGCTGCCGCACTGGCAGCGGCCATGCTGACCGGCTCAGCGCTCGCGCAGGACAAGCCGAAGGAGTTGAAAATCGGCATTGCCACCTTCCTCTCCGGCCCGGCCTCCGTATTTGGCGTTCCCGCCAAGGCGGCGGCTGAAATGATTGCGGAGGACCTTAACAAAAAAGGCGGCATTGGCGGGGTGCCGGTCAGCCTCAGCTTTATCGATGAAGGCGCCGGTGGCGAGGCGCTGGTGTCCAACTATCGCCGCCTTGTGCAGGATGAAAAGGTCGATGTGACCTTTGCTGCGATTTCTTCGGGAAGCTGCGGGCAGCTTGCGCCACTGGCCGAAGATCTGAAAATGATGAATTTCATGTGGGATTGCGGCGCCGCATCGATCCTTGAAGCCAAGAAGCATCGCTACAATTTCCGCACACAGGCCAATGCAACGCCGGAAATGCTGGCGGTTCTGGTGTATCTCCTGAAGACCAAGCCGGATTTCAAGACCATTGCGGTTGTCAATCAGGACTATGCGTGGGGCCGGGAAAGCTGGGAAATTTTTTCGACGGCACTGAAGCAGATGAAGCCGGACGTGCGCGTTGTTGCTGAACTGTTTCCAAAATTTGGCGCACCGGACTTCTCGACCGAAATTTCACGCCTCATGGCGCTGCGGCCTGATGTGGTGCTGACCACGAGCTGGGGAGGCGATCTGGATACGCTGGTGCGTCAGGCCGGCCAGCGCGGCCTGTTGCAGCAGTCGAGTTTTGTTCTCGCCATTGGGGAATCCTCGATCCAGCGTCTTGGCAAGGATTTGCCGGAGGGTACGATTATCGGCGCACGGGGCGACCACTGGTTCCTTCATCCGGAAATGAAGAACGATGCTGCCTTCAAGGCCTTTAACGATGCGTTCAAGGCTAAAACTGGAAGCTGGCCGATCTATTCTGTCTATCATATGCAGCAGGCATTTTCGGCGCTGCAGGGTGCGTATGACAAGGCCATCAAAGCCAACAGCGGCAAATGGCCAACGCGCGAGCAGGTCATTGATGCCGCAGCGGGGCTCGAATTTAAGGGTTGGGGCCGGGCAGTCACATTACGGCCTGAAGATAATCAGGGACTTGAAGCGCAACTCGTGGGCGTCACAAAATCTGCTCCGGGCTATGATTTCAAGGTGCTCGACAATATGATGCTGTTTGATCCCAAGCCAATCACAACCCCGCCTGGCATGAAGTCTGTTGACTGGCTCAAGACGCTCTCGCCTGACTTTGCAAAGATGACAGTGCCCACCTTTAATCACGGGCAATAACTGGACCAAGATTGGGCGTGGGGGTTGCCCCCACGCCAAGCACAGGTGCCAATTGATGGATTCAACAATCGCCATTCTCGCCATTCTGGATGGACTGAGCTACGCAGCGCTTGTGTTTCTCGTATCTGTCGGACTCAGTTTGATTTTTGGTGTGTTGCGGATTGTCAATGTCGCGCATGGCTCGCTTTATGCCTATGGTGCCTATGTTGCCGCGACTTTAAGTATTCTGGTCGCGCCTATTTCTGCCTGGCTGACGTTCCCCGCTCTGCTCATCGCGTCTGTGCTCGTCGGCGTTATTGTTGGCGGTTTGCTGGAGAAGTTTTTGCTGCGTCCGGTCTATGGACGCGAAGATGTCTTGCAGCTTCTGATTACATTTGCTGTCTTCATGATTATGGACAACATGCAGCGTCTGATCTGGGGTGTGCAGCCGATTTTCGCCTCAGAGCCTGTCAAGCTGTTGCCGAATATTTCAGTGCTCGGTGTAACCTACACTTCTTATCAGGTCGTGGTATTGCCGCTGGTGGCGACGCTCACGCTCATTAGTCTGCGTTATTTTCTGCGTCATACCTTGTCTGGAGCGGTCATTATGGCAGTGACAGAGGACCGTGAGGCTGCGACCGCCATTGGCATCGATGCGCGCAAGGTTTTTCTGATAACTTTCATCATTGGTGCAACGCTTGCTGCACTCGGCGGCGCTCTTGCCTCGCCCACCACCTCGCTGGTGCCGGGGATGGGAACGGACATGATTGTCCTTTCGTTTGCTGTTGCTGCAACAGCCGGTCTTGGGCAGATCGAAGGAGCGGCGGTGACCGCACTGATGATTGGTCTTGCCCGTGCATTCATCATTTATATTCAGCCAGAATTTGAAGTGCTGGTTCCCTATCTGATCATGGTCATTGTGTTGCTGGTGCGGCCGCTGGGGCTATTCGGCATCAATCAGGTCAGGAAAATCTGATGACAAAGCACATGGCTTTACCGAGAGCAGCGATCATTGCGGCCATTCTGCTTGCGGCGATCTTGCCCGTCATCATGCCAAGTTGGGCCACATTAATCACGTTGATTCTCGCCAAGGGAATTGTTGTTCTGGGTATCATCATCCTGTTGCAGGCCGGGCAAGTCTCGTTTGGACATGCCATGTTTTTTGGCCTGGGTGCCTATGCTGTCGCCTTTTGGGGTAAATATGTAGGCACCGGCGATATGTTGCTGTATCTGCTAATCGGACCTCTTCTTGCAACCGCCTGTGGTGCACTTGTAGGCCTGTTTGTTGTGCGATACCGCGAGATTTTCTTCGGCATGCTCAACCTCGCATTTTCGATGGTGCTGTGGTCTCTGCTTGAGAAGCTATATCACTACACCAATGGCGCAGATGGCATCCGTGTGGTGCGGCCAACATTGGCCGGCATGGCCTTTACGCCGGAGCAATTTCAGTATGTTCTGGTTTATCTGACGCTTGGATTGATGATTCTGGTCAGTTATGCCGTGCAGCGCTATCTTGATAGTCCGTTGGGTCATATGTTGCGTGCCATTAAATCCAATGAGACGCGGCTGGAATATCTTGGCATCTCTGCCCGCCATGTATTGCTGGTTGGCTACATAATTTCAGCATTCTTGGCGGGTCTTGGTGGGGTTCTTGTGGCGATTGCGCAGCAGATCGCCACGCCGGAATTTGCTTATTGGACAAAATCGGGAGAGTTTGTTTTTATCGCAATTCTCGGTGGCACGGCCAATGCTGCTGGAGCGTTTGCAGGCGCAGCTATGTTCGAATTCGTTCGGTTTTTTGCCGCCGCAAAACTTGCCAATGCTTGGCAGTTAATCCTCGGAATTGTGCTGATCATCATCATCATGTTCGCGCCCAGTGGCCTTATTGGGCTTTTCAACCGCAAAAAAGCCAGCCATGGACGCCATCTATGAGCCATGTATTGATCGAGGCACGGGGGCTAAAAATCCGGTTCGGCGGCGTGATTGCCGCAGATGGCATCGATCTGGATGTGATAGAAGGGGAGAATCTCGCCATCATCGGCCCAAATGGTGCTGGCAAAACCACGTTTCTGAACATGGCGACCGGCTATTTGCGCCCGCACGCCGGCACCGTTCACTTTATGGGGCTGGACATCACAGCATTGCCGCCGCGCACCATCACTAAGCGTGGTATCGCCAGAGCATTTCAAATTCCGCAGCTTTTTCTTGACCAGACAGTGATTGAAAACATGATGATCAGCGCTGCGGCGAGGAGCGGAAAGCCATCTGTGTATCAGCATTTGCTGAGCCTTCCCGAACGCGACGAAATGGAGTTCCTGCTCGATCTTGTTGGTGTGCGCAATTATTCTGACCGGAGGGCGAACGAATTGCCCGAAGGGCAGCGTAAACTGTTGGATATTGCAGTGGCCCTCGCACTCAAGCCCAGGGTGCTGTTGATGGATGAACCAACATCGGGTGTTGCGTCGTCAGAAAAGCGCGAGGTCATGGATATTTTAACAGCGGCGCTCAAGAAACAGAATGTCAGCTCGGTGTTTGTCGAACACGATATGGATATGGTGGAGCGATATGCGCACCGTGTTGCGGTATGGAGTTCAGGAAAAATCCAGACCGTTGGCCCACCTCAGGATGTTCTGAACAATGCTGAAGTCCGTGAACGCGTCATCGGAATCTAGCCATGCTGACGTTTGAGAACGTCAATGTCACCATTGCTGGCGTGCATGTGCTGCGTCAGCTCTCGTTCCACCTGCCGTCAGGCTCAACATGCGCCCTGATCGGCCATAATGGGGCAGGAAAAACAACAACCGCCCGCACCATCATGGGGTTCACGCAGGCACGGGGCGTCGTACGATTCGGAGATGCCGATATTCTCGGCACGCCGCCTCATCTTCGCCCCGGTTTGGGTATTGGCTATGCGCCGGAAGATCGGCGTTTGTTTTCGGCATTCACGGTAGAAGAAAATGTTTTGCTGCCCGCCCGCGTCGGCAGATTGTCGCGTGAGGAGACGATGCGCCGTCTGGATCGCACTTACACGGTGATGCCGGAATTGAAAGAGCTTGCTGCGCGTCCGGCTGGGTCGGTGTCAGGTGGGCAGGGAAAGATGGTGGCGTTGGGCCGGGCGCTCATGCTTGGCACGCGTCTCATTATTTTGGATGAACCATTTCAGGGCCTCGCGCCCGTTCTGGCGCAACGTTATGCCGAAGCATTGCGCCGCCTGCGTGCAACAGATCGCGAAATCACCTTGTTGATCACCGAATCAAATCCAAAGCTGTTGCAAGCATTTTCTGATTTAACACTTACGATCGAGAGGGGAGAGATTTTTCAGTGATCCCAATGAATGAGAATTTCGCAGAGAAATGCGGAACGACAGAGATATCAACCCGTCAACCGAAAGGCGATTGCCATGAATGTTAAACTGTCACGCCGTTCACTCCTAAGCACCGCTGGTGGTGCAGCTGCAGTGCTCGCTATCAGTCCATCAGCACAGTCGCGCGCCCCAAAGCTCGGTACGCAGGCGCCTTATTATTATCGTTTTGCCTTTGGCGATGCCGAGGTCAATGTGGTGTCTGATGGACCGCTGCCGTTGGGAGATCCAGGCGAATCCTTTCTGGGCGTTCCCAAGGATGAGGTGCGCGCCATGCTCACGCGCAGCTTCCTCGATCCTAAGGCCGTCACGCTCGAACAGAATATTCCCATCGTGAACATGGGTGACAAGCTCATCATGTTTGACACAGGAATGGGCGCATCCAAGGCGTTTGGCCCAACCACCGGGAGATTGATCGCAAGCATGAAAGAGGCTGGCATTGCGCCAGCTGACATCGATGCGATTGTTTGCAGCCACGCCCATATCGACCATATCGGCGGCATTGTTGACGCGGATAACAAGCCGCTGTTCCCGAATGCAGAGGTTTGGCTTTCACAGGCCGATTTTGACTTCTGGACAGATGAAGCGAAAATGAACTCGCCGCTCAAGCTGTTTGTTGAACATGCCAGAAAAAACCTGATGCCAGTGCGTGACCGGATCAAATTCTTCAAAGACGGGCAGGAATTTCTGCCCGGCGTTCAGGCTGTCGCTGCACCCGGTCATACTGTGGGGCATACCATTTTTATGATTTCATCGGGAGGCAAGTCGTTCTGTTTCATGGGCGACTTGACGCATCACCAGATATTACTGCTGGAAAAGCCTCTGATGGAATTTGCCTATGACAGCGATCCTAAGCAATCGGCGCAAACCCGCGTCCGTTTGTTGACAATGCTGGCTGACAAACAGATTCCCGTCATGTCATACCATTTTCCATGGCCTGGCTTTGGCAATCTGGCCAAGGCGGGCGATGGGTTCCGCTACTATGCAGAGCCGATGAAAATGATCCGCTGAGATTATCTGATCCATTGAGGGCCGGAGCGTCGAGATGCCCCGGCCCGATTGTCTTGTTCATACCGATGTTACGGCGCCTTCCTTTACCATTCTGTCGATGCTGGCATCATCAAAGCCATGCGCCCGCATAATTTCGCGGGTATGCTGTCCATACAGTGGCGCTCCGGTTTTTACCTTGCCCGGTGTGGCTGAGAATTTCACCGGCAAACCTAGCGCCTTCACCTTGCCCAGCGTGGCGTGATCGACGTCAACCACCATCTCACGCGCGATGGTTTGCGGATCGGAAAGCGCTTGCAGCATGGTATAGAGCGGCCCGCATGGCACGCCTTTTTCTTCCAGCGCATCAAGCCAATATTGCGCCGGTTTTGTACGCAGGCGTTTGGCAAGCTCATCTTCCAGTGCTTTCAAATTCGCCATGCGTCCGGCATTGTCGCGAAAACGCGGATCTTCACCAAGCTCCGGCGCGCCGATCGCCTCCAGCGTGCGCAGCCAGTTGCGCTGGTTCGCGCCGCCAACCACGATCCAGCCATCCTGCGCCTGAAACGCCTGATACGGTGCGTTTAACGGATGCGCGGATCCCATGGCTTTCGGCGCCTCATTCGTGGCAAGCGCGATAGCTGATTGCCAGTAGGTCTGCACCAGCGCTGCCTCAAACAGCGAGGTTTCCACCATTTGCCCTTCACCGGTTTTGAGCCGGTGTGCATAGGCGGCGCAAATGCCCATCGCAGCGAGAATACCAGCGGTAATGTCGGAGAGAGGCGGACCACATTTTGCCGGCGGGCCACCCGCTTCGCCGGTAAAACTCATGATACCGCTCATTGCTTGTGCGACGAGATCAAAGCCGCGCCGATGGCTGTAGGGGCCTGTGCGGCCAAAGCCGGAGAGCGAGCAATAAATCAGGCCGGGATTATCAATTTTCAGGACATCATATCCGAAGCCAAGCCGCTCCAGCACACCCGGTCCAAAATTTTCAACCAACACATCGGCCTCGCGTGCCAGCCGCCGCAGGACTTCCGCACCACCTTCCGTTTTCAAATCCAGCGCGATGCCGCGCTTATTGCGATTCATCATCAAGAACGATGCAGCCTGATCGCCGACTTTCGGAGGAATCATTCGCCGCGTGTCATCGCCGTCCGGCTGTTTCTCAACCTTGATCACGTCAGCGCCCATATCCGCCAGCATCAGGGTGCAGGTTGGCCCCGCCATCACATGCGTCAGATCGAGAACTTTTAATCCCTGTAGCGGACCCATCCGCGCCTCCCGTGATTGAAACATTTAATTGGCCGCCTCGGCTCATGTGCCTGTGAAATGCGGCGTGCGCTTCGTGAGGAAGGCATCCATGCCTTCCTGAAAATCGCGGCTCATATAGCAAGAGATAATCAGCTCCTCGCCTACGGCCGGATCGACGCTTGGCCGCAACACGCGCAACGCTTCCTTGCAAGCTTTCAGCGTCAATGGCGCATGCGTTGCAATGGTGCGCGCCAGCGCCTCCGCGCGCGCCAGCACGGCGGCATGATCTTCAACCAGTTCGCTGATCAGCCCGATGCGCAGCGCTTCCTCCGCTTCGATCAGCCGAGCGGTGAAAATCATGTCTTTCAAACGCGCCGTGCCGACAAGATCCGCGAAGCGTGAAAAATTCGACATGGAGAGGCAATTGCCCAG
>JBOFFO010000030.1:0-2052 GCA_051648665.1 Beijerinckiaceae bacterium
ATCATGAAACGCCGTCGCCGCAACCGCAATCGCGATGGTCAGGCGGCTCCGGCAGCCCTACGGCACGCTGCGAGCGTGCGCCGCGCCCATTCCGCCACACCAAGCCGTGCGCGCTCCGCATCGTTGGGAATTTCGACGCCAATCGGCAGGTCGGGTGGCAGCGCGCCAAGCATGCCGGCAATATCCCCATCGCCATCGCCCGGCAGCAGCCGGGCGCAGCGGGCGGTGTAAATCAGCCCCTCATCGGTGGCAGGTGTTGGCCCCCTGGCGTCGCAGAGCTGCGCATAATGCAGGAGATCGCGCGGGATCGCGGCGAGATCGGCCAGCGTCGTCGCACTGCGCGCCACATGCAGCGCATCGACGATAATGCCGCTGTTTGGCTGCGCAGCCGCACGCACCACGCGCAGCGCGTCCCCGGCACTCTTCACCGCCGCCCACGGCATAAATTCCAGATCGGCCGTGAGCGTGTAACGGGCCGCCGCCTGACAGAACGCCGCATAATTGCCAATGAGCCGCGCCTCATCCGGATCGTCGCCGGCGACCAGAATATGCCGCGCGCCCAGCGCCGCCGCTGTTTCCAGAAAGGGCTGCGTCGCCGCAACATCGAAAGCGGCATTGATCCGGACAATTTCTGCATCAACAACCGTCAGTCCCGTATCCTTCAGCCGCGCCAGCGTTTCACGCAGCAGCAGTGTGTCGCCAATCAGCGCCTGCACCGGCCCGCCGGGCGCGGCCGGCAGCATGCGGAAACCAACGGCATCATAACCCGCATCGGCGGCAAGCGTGACCATATCCGGCGCAGGCATCGCTCCCGGTGTCGAAAAGGCAAGCGAGAATATCCGCGCCATTACGCAACCGGATCGTACAGGCTGCGCTCGCCCTTCAGCAGCGCGCGCGCCATCACCGTGCGATGAATTTCTGATGTGCCGTCGAAAATCCGATAGATCCGCGCATCGCGATAATAACGCTCGATCGGCAAATCCTTGCAGAATCCCATACCGCCGAATATCTGCACCGCGCGGTCAGCCACGCGGCCGAGCATTTCCGCCGCCTGCACCTTGACGAGCGAAATGCGCGTGCGCGGGTCGCCGCCGGCATCTATTTCCGCCGCTGTTTGCCACAGCGCGAGGCGTGCCGCGTTGATCTCCATCGCTGAATCCGCCAGCATCTGCTGGATCATCTGGAAATCGCCGATGGGCTGGCCGAACTGCCGCCGCTCCCGCGCATATTCGAGCGCGAGATCGAGAATTTTCGTCGCCTTGCCAATGGCGCGCGCGCCAACCTGCGCCAGCCGCACCCGGCCCAACACACCCAGCGCCATGCGGAATCCCTCACCCGGCTTTCCCAGCATATGCACCGCCGGCAGTTCCACATCGTCGAAATGCAGCTCCACATGGGATGTACCGCGCAAGCCCATCATCGGCTGGTCGCGACCGATGGTGAATCCGGGCAGCCCTTTGTCTACGAGAAACAGGGAAATGCCGCGCGCGCCCTTGCCCGGCTCTGTCACCGCCGAGACAACGAAGAAATCCGACACGAGGCCATCGGAAATAAAATGCTTCGCGCCTGAGAGCCGCCAGCCCTCGCCATCGCGCACAGCGCGCGTCGTGATCGCGGCGGCATCAGATCCGGCGCCCGGCTCCGTGATGGCGATGGAACAGATGCGCTCGCCGCGCACTGTCGGGCGCAACCAGCGCTCAATCTGTTCGCCCTCGCAGGCCAGCAGCACCTCATAGACATTGCCGAAGGCGCGCCGGATCAGAATATCGCTGGTGCGGCCGAATTGCTCCTCCGCCAGCATGGTGTCGAACGCCGAAAGCCCGCCGCCGCCATGCGCTTCCGGAATATTCATGCCGTAAAGGCCGAGCGCGCGGGATTTTTCGAAAATGGCCCGCGCCGTCTCCGGTGCGAGCGCGCCCGTGCGCTCGACCTCGCCTTCCAGCGGCGCGAGTTCTGTGTCGATGAATCCGCGCACGGTCTCGACCAGCATGCGCTGCTCTTGGCTCAGCGAAAAATCCATCCGGTTGCACTCCAGCGGCAGACCTGTGCTGC
>JBOFFO010000031.1:0-8034 GCA_051648665.1 Beijerinckiaceae bacterium
AGCATCTGCGCGTGCTGAAGGATGCGGGCCTCATTGCGGGCCGCGTCGATGGTCCGCGCTCCTGTTATGAACTCGATCGTGCCGCCGCCGCGCAGCTGGCCAATATCTTCGGGCAATTTGCTGCCGTTCTGACGGCAAACAAACAGGCATCCAATTTATCTCCGACAAGAAAAGACAAGACTTCTGCATGACTGACATGGTTTCACGCATTTCCGCCGGTAAGGGCGGTTTCTGGCCAACATTTCAGGGCCTGTGGCCTTACCTTTGGCCGCGCGACCGCAAGGATTTGCAAACGCGGGTGCTGGTGGCGTTTGCACTGATTGTGCTTGGACGCATGCTGCTCATCGGTGTGCCCTACACCTTCAAATGGGCAACAGATGCGCTGACCTCCGCCAACGGATCCGCGGATTTGCGCACCTGGTGGCCGTGGCTCGCGGTCGCGCCACTGGCGCTGACATTGCTTTACGGCGCGGCGCGCGTCGCGTCGGCGGCCTTGATCCAGCTGCGTGACGCAATTTTTGCCCCGGTTTTCATGAATGCGGTGCGGCGGCTGGCGCTCGAAACCTTTGCACATCTGCACAAGCTGTCCCTGCGCTTCCACCTCGAACGCAAGACCGGTGGCCTGACGCGCACGCTGGAGCGCGGGCGCGAAGGCATCGAGGAAATGGTGCGGCTCGGCCTCAACCAGCTTGTGCCGGTGATTGTCGAGGTGGTGCTGATCATAGCCATCCTGCTCAGCCAGTTTGATTGGCGCTACGTTGTTATTCTCGTGGCAATGGTGACGATCTATATGGTTTTCACCATCAAGGCGACGGAATGGCGCATCGGCATCCGTCGCAGCATGAACGAGAGCGATACGGACGCCAACACCAAGGCTGTCGATTCCCTTCTCAACTATGAGACGGTGAAATATTTCGGCGCCGAAGGCCGCGAGACGGCGCGTTATGACAAATCGATGGAGCGCTACGAGCGCAACAGCGTCAAAGCCTATCAGTCACTGGCGTTTTTGAATTTCGGGCAGGCCTTCATTTTTTCGGTCGGGCTGGCGCTCACCATGATCCTGTGCGTGCAGGCCATCCGCGAAGGGCGAAACAGCGTCGGCGATTTTGTGCTCGTCAATGCGCTGCTGATCCAGCTTTATACGCCGCTGAATTTCATGGGCACAGTCTATCGCGAGATCAAGCAGGCCACCATCGATATCGAGGAAATGTTCCGGCTGCTGGGCCGTAACCCGGAAATTCAGGACAAGCCCGGCGCACCGGCGCTCGTCGTGGACAAGGCGTCCGTTCGGTTCGAAAATGTGCATTTCGCCTATGTGCCGGAGCGGCCCATTCTCAAGGGGATTTCCTTCGAAATTCCGGCTGGACACACCGTTGCGATCGTTGGACCGTCCGGCGCGGGAAAATCGACCATTTCACGTCTGCTGTTCCGGTTCTACGAACCGCAGCAAGGCCGCATTCTGATCGACGGGCAGGATATTGCCGCCGTCACACAAACCTCGTTGCGTGCGCAGATCGGCATGGTGCCGCAGGACACCGTGCTGTTCAACGACACCATCGGCTACAATATCCGCTATGGCCGCTGGGAAGCGAGTGAGGCTGAGGTCGCGGAAGCGGCGCGGCTGGCACAGATTGATGAATTTATTCGCTCGCTGCCGGATGGTTACAATACCTCTGTCGGCGAGCGCGGCCTGAAATTGTCCGGCGGCGAGAAGCAGCGCGTTGCCATTGCACGCACGATTTTGAAAGCGCCGCCCATTCTCGTGCTGGATGAGGCGACATCCGCTCTAGACACCTTCACCGAGCGCGAAATTCAAGCCGCTCTGGACCGCGTATCGGAGAACCGCACAACGCTCGTGATTGCGCATCGTCTCTCCACCGTGGTCAACGCCAATGAGATCATTGTGCTGGACAAGGGGCTGATTGCTGAACGCGGCACCCATGACCATTTGCTGGAGCAGGGCGGCATTTACGCCGGCATGTGGAACCGTCAGCGCGAACTGGCGCAGGCGGAAGAAACGTTGAAACGGGCGCGGGAGGCCGATGCCGGCGCGGAGCCGAGCCTGCGTGTCTCGCTTACTGCCGGCGCTTGACCATGCCCGCCAGCCCTGCCACGAGGCGGACGAACGGGACCGCGGTCTGCGCGCGCTTGCCCGTCCGGGCGCCACGCCGCGATCAGAAGGATTGAACCGATGTCGTTACTGGACTCCGTGCGCAAGCAGATGGTGCCAATCCACCGCGAAGGCTGGATCTACATCGCGGCCTTCGCTGTCGGCGCCTATCTCTTGTCATGGCTCGCGGGCTGGCTGGGGTGGATTGGCCTGATCCTTACGGCATGGTGCATTTATTTTTTTCGCGACCCCGAACGCACCACGCCGTTGCGCGAGGGGCTGGTGATTTCGCCGGCTGATGGCCGTGTCTCCATGATTGCGTCGGTGTTGCCGCCGCCGGAACTTGGTCTGTCGCAGCAGCCGCTGACGCGCGTGTCGATTTTCATGAATGTGTTCGATTGCCATGTGAATCGTATGCCGGTCGCTGGCCGCATCAAAAAAATTGCCTATCGTCCCGGCCTGTTTCTCAATGCCGAACTCGACAAGGCTTCGGAGGATAATGAGCGCTCTTCGCTGATTATCGAGAGCGGCGTGCATGAGTATGGCGTGGTGCAAATCGCCGGCCTGATTGCGCGGCGCATCGTCGTTTTCGCTCGTGAAGGTGATGTGCTCGGTGCAGGCGAGCGTTTCGGCCTCATCCGTTTCGGTTCGCGCGTCGATGTGTATTTGCCAGAGGGCGTGAAACCGCTGGTCGGCGAAGGTCAGACCTGCATTGCCGGCGAAACCATCATTGCCGATGCGCGTGCATCCGAAGGATTGAAGCAATTCCGTACGCAATAAATGCTGTCAGGGCGTGCGCTCGTCCTTGACCGGCGCGCCATCCTCATCTTCATCATCCTTGACGGGAATGGCGTAGGTGCCGCTCAGCCAGCGGTGCAAATCCACATCCGCGCAGCGTTTGGAGCAGAACGGGCGATAATTAAAGGTTTCCGGCTTGGCGCAAATCGGGCAGGGGCGTGGATGGGCGATCTGCACATTGCTTGAGGATTTTTCCGTCATCACGAAGCCTGCTTTGTCTGGCGTGCAGCATCGCGGGTTCGCAATTCGGTCTTGAGAATTTTGCCGTAATTGTTCTTCGGCAACGCATCGAGGAAAATATAATCCTTCGGGCGCTTGAAGCGTGCAATCCGCGACAGGCAGAGCGCGTCGAGTTCAGCAGGGGTTGTGTCGCCGACCACATAGGCGACCACGACTTCGCCCCATTCCGCATCGGGCCGCCCGATGACGGAAACCTCGCGCACCCGATCATGCGCCAGCAACACCTCTTCCACCTCGCGCGGATAAATGTTGGAGCCGCCGGAAATGATCATGTCCTTCGAGCGGTCCTTGAGTGTAAGATAGCCCTGCGCATCGAACGCACCGACATCGCCGGTGTGCAGCCAGCCATTGCGCATGGTTTTTGCATTGGCATCCGGGTTTTCCCAATAGCCGGGCATGACAGGCGTACCCCGGCAAATAATTTCCCCTACCTCGCCAATGGGCAGAATAGTGTCATTCTCATCGACAACGCGGACTTCGACGCAGGCATAGGCGCGGCCCGCACTGCCGAGTTTCTCCAGCCAGCGCGGATCATGGCTGGCGCCGATCTCTTGCTTGGTGAGATGCGTAATCGTCATCGGGCTTTCGCCCTGTCCGTAGATTTGCGCAAAGCGCGGCCCGAAGCGGTCGATGGCGGCCAGCGCATCCTCCACATACATCGGTGCGCCGCCCCAGATGATGGTGCGAATTTTTTTCGCATCGCAATCGGCGGGATGATCGACCATGCGCTTGATCATGGTCGGCGCAGCAAACATTGAAGGGTTGGTCCAGTGTGAGAACAGGGAAAAAATCTCGGGCGGCTCGAACGCCCCGGATTCTGGAATGACATTCACGCCAAGCCGCATCACATGGGCGGGAATATAAATGCCGGAGCCGTGGCTCATCGGCGCTGCATGCACGATTGAGTCGCCCGGCATGACAGGATCGACTTCGCAGGCATAGGCAAACGTCGCAGCCGCCAGCATGCCATGCGTGATCATCGCGCCTTTCGGCCGGCCCGTGGTGCCGGATGTATAAAACAGCCAGCACAAGTCGCTCTCATCGCGCGGTGCGCAGGGCATCGCGTCATACAGGAAGGTCTGCGTGAAGGCTGCCGTGCCGAGCGTCATGAGGTCGATGCGCATATCGTGCGGCAGATGCCCGGCCAGAGCCGTTTCGAGATCGGCAGAAACGAAGGCGAAGCGCGTGCCGGAATTTTCGATGATCCAGGCTGCTTCCGCGCCATGCAGCTTGGCGTTGATCGGCACGGCCGCAAGGCCCGCGTGCCAGATCGCGTAGAGCGTTATGAAGTAATCTGGCGAATTTTTTGCAAACAGCGCAACGCGGTCACCCGGTTGCAGGCCACGCGCCCGCAGCCATGCCGCCAGCCGCGCTACACATTCACCGGCTGCGCCATAGGTCGCGGCAACCTGCGTTCCATAGCCGAGCGCTGCCCGGTCTGGCGCAGCGCGCGCTGCCCGTTCAAGCCACAATGCAATATTCATCGCGCATCCGTCATTGTCCGGCGCGCGGGTCCGCTTACGCCGTGTTCAGCCAGTTGATGTGGACAGGATAGCCTTCGCCCGCCAGCAGAGCCATGGTTTCCTGCAAGGGCAGGCCAACAACCGAGGAATAGGAGCCAACGATTTTCTGCGGAAAAGACCCGGCCAGCCCTTGTATGGCGTAGCCCCCGGCCTTTCCGCGCCACTCACCGCTGGCGAGATAGGCTTCGATCTCGTCCCGCGAGAGACGTTTGAACCGTACGCGGGTTTCCACCAGCTTTTCACGCCGCGCCCCGTGCGGGGTTACGAGGCAGACGCCCGTATAAACCCGGTGCGCGCGGCCCGACAGCAGGCGCAGACACTGCGCCGCCTCATCGACAAGCTCCGGTTTCGGCAGGATGCGCCCGACCGCCCACACCACCGTATCAGCAGCGATGATATAACTGCCGCGCAGATGCTCGGCGGCGTCGGCAATGGCATAGGCGCGGTCGGCTTTCTCGCGCGCCAGACGGGTGGCGAGCTGGCGGCCCTTTTCCCGCTTCTGCGGGGTTTCGTCGATATCGCAGGGCAACAGCGCGTCCGGCTTGAGGCCGATCTGCTCCAGCAGCGCGACGCGGCGCGGCGAGCCGGAGGCCAGCACGAGCTTGGGTCGCCAGGCGGAAGGGTCCGTCGCCACGCGTTCCGCCTGCGGTTGCTTACTTGAAGCGGTAGGTAATACGGCCTTTGGTCAGGTCGTAGGGCGTCATCTCGACCAGCACCTTGTCTCCCGCCAGCACGCGAATCTTGTTCTTGCGCATCTTGCCGGCGGTGTGGGCGGTGATCTCATGGTCGTTTTCGAGCTTCACGCGGAACATCGCGTTCGGCAGCAGTTCGGAAACGGTTCCGGGGAATTCGAGAAGTTCTTCCTTAGCCATAGGGTCCAGTCTGGTGGGTTCGTGTCTGCGCCGGCACAGGCCGGGCGGGTCAAGGGCTTGCGCCCGGAGATCAGGGCCGGATGTGCGGCTTGTTTGTCACACCACCCGGATCGAAGCGCGGTTTCCCTACCTGAAAGCACAGGGTTTGTGAACCTGCTTTGGCGCATCGGGTTGACTTTGGCGAGCGGGACATATGTCCTCATCTGCATGTACGGGGAATCCCTGCCCAAGGGAATGCCCGGAAGGGGGAGTTGGCGGCAAGCCGTTGCGAGCATGGATGTGTTCGTGTCTGGCGTATTCCGTTGAACGCAATCGACCATGACCCAGTCTTTTTGGGCGTCAGCCCTGATGGCGCAATCCGCCGCCGTGACGATCGCGATGCGTCTGCCCATGTTCTACGAGGCGGCGACCAACCCGCGTGCCAAGGCTGCGCGTGACGAGACCTATCGCGCCACCACTGAGAAGATGGATGCGATGGTTGAATCGCTCGCTGCTGCGAATGTCGCAGCATTCGGCATGTGGATGAACATCTGGATGCGCCCTGGCGATCCGTCCGTGGTGACGCGCGGCGTCAACGCCATCGTCAAGGCCGCCGAAAAGCCGGTGTACCGCCGCGTCCACAGCAATGCCAAGCGACTGACGCGGAGCAAATAGTTGGCTGAGTTGCGTCGCTGATCAGTGACCCGTTGGCTGTGAAGCGCTTTCCGTAAACGCCACCTTGTGCTCCCGCTCGAGCCGGTTGTAGCGCGCGATCCCCAGCGGCAATGTCAAAAGATAGGCGGCCACGCCTGCGGTCAGCATCTGGAATGGATAGCTGACGAGAAGCACCACGCCGACCACGATCAGCAGCAGGACCAGCAGCACTTTCTCGCGCGGGATGCTCTGGCCCAGCGTCTTGCCGGCATAGGTCGGCACGCGGCTCACCATCATCGCCGCAATGAACAGCACGAAAATCATCTCGATGGCCGCCATCCCGCGAAAGCGGTCGAGGCCGATAATGTTGAGATAGATTGGCAGCATAGCGCACAGCGCCCCCGCAGGGGCAGGAATGCCGGTGAAGAAGTCCTTGGTGAAGGCCGGTTTATTCGGGTCATCCAGCATCACATTAAAGCGCGCCAGCCGCAGCGCGCAGGCAATGGCGAAGATCAGACCCACAATCCAGCCCACATTGCCAAAACTGTGGAATGAGAAGAAATACAGCATCAATGCCGGAACGACGCCGAAATTGACGAAATCGCACAGCGAATCGAGTTCAGCCCCGAATTTCGAGGTGCCCTTCAGCATCCGGGCCACGCGCCCGTCGAGCGCATCAAGAATGGCGGCGATAACGACGGCCCCGACAGCCCAATCGAGCCGGCCCTCGGCCGACAGCCGCACCGCCGTGAGGCCCGAACAGATTGCCAGCAGCGTGATCATGTTCGGGATCAGCGTCCGGAACGAGACTGAGCGGAACATCCGCCAGCGCTCGTCAGCGACCGGCGTGAAATCGTCTGGATTAGGCTCTTGTGACATGGGATGAATGTTAGGCGGTGGGGGTGAGGGCGGCAAGCCTGCCATCAATATGTCTACCGGCCCAACGCGCGCAGAAGCTGATGGCATGAGCCTGTTGCGCCACGCTGCGACACCATTATGGTCCATCACACAAAAGCCGCTGCCAACAATGCGGCAGGAGGAAACATTCATGACCATCGACCGTCGCCACTTCACCCTCGCCACTGCCGCAACGCTGGCCATGCCGGCGATTTCACGGGCGCAAGGCTTCCCGTCGCCATCGAAGCAAGTGAAAGTGATCGTGCCATTTCCCGCCGGCGGTTCGACGGACATCGTGGGGCGCGCGGTCGCCGAAGAATATGGCAAGCTGTGGAACACGCAGGTCATTGTCGAGAACAAGCCCGGTGCTGGCGCCAATGTCGGCATTGAGCATGTCGCACGGTCGGACCCGGATGGACACACCATCCTGATTTCCCCCATCGGCATGACGATCAACCCGCATCTCTACAAGACGCTCAACTACAAGCTGGAGGATTTCGCCCCGGTCGGTCTGGTCATCGAACTGCCGAACCTGATGACCGTGCCCAATTCATCCCCGGCAAAAACGGTTCAGGAATTCATTGCCCATGCCAAGGCCAACCCCGGCAAGCTGACCTTCGCATCCTCCGGGGTCGGCACCTCGATTCACCTCTCGGGCGAGTTGTTCAAGCGGCTGGCAGGCGTGGAAATGACCCATGTGCCCTATCGCGGCTCGTCGATGGCGATCAATGACCTGATGTCGGGCCGGGTCGATGTCATGTTCGACAACATCACTTTCATGCTGCCGCAGGTGCAGGGTGGGCAGGTGCGTGGCCTCGGCGTGACGACCAAGGATCGGGCGAAATCGGCGCCTGACCTTCCGACCTTGCAGGAGGCCGGCGTTGCCGGGTTCGATGTATCCTCCTGGTTCGGTGTTGTGGCCCCGGCCAAAACGCCTGCTGATGTGCTCAGCCGCCTCAGC
>JBOFFO010000032.1:0-2311 GCA_051648665.1 Beijerinckiaceae bacterium
TCCGATCCGCCATTCCAGGCCAAGCGGCCGATACCGGAGCGGCTGCGGCTGATGCACAATGTGTTCGTGCCCCGCGCCGGATGGATCCTCAGCGGCTCCCTTGACGGCTGGGGCGACCCGCTCATTCCCTATTTTGACGCCGTCATCTTTCTGCAAACGGATAATGCGGTGAGGCTTGCGCGATTGCGCGAACGCGAAGCCAAAACATTTGGCGCAGACGCGGTGGCTCCCGGCGGCAACAGTCACGCGCATGTGGAAGAATTTCTAGCGTGGGCGGCCCAATATGATGATCCCTCCACGACAGGCCGCAATCTCCCGCGGCACGAAGCGTGGTTGAAACGTCTGCCCTGCCCAGTTCAACGCCTCGACGGGGGAAAGCCGCTTCAGGCGCTTGTCGAATTGAGTACTGGGTTCATCCACAAAAATCACGGTGCTTAAAGCGCTGATGATCGCTTGCATTTTTATGCGAGTGTCGTCGCACGCCTATACAGAGCGCCGAATAATTCTCTTCCGAATCTTGTAGTTTTATTTTCTGTTCTCAATTTCGCACATTTATTTTGGAGATTAATTTCCTTCTGACCGTGGAACGCATGCAGAAAAGCCGCGTTGTTGAAGCACTCGGAAATCGGAGATGTGATCCATGAAACGTTCGATGATATATTCTGCGTTGCTGGCCGGTGTTGTTATGGCTGGCAGCGCCTATGCACAACAGCCGGCTCAGGCGCCCGGCGCGGGTGTTGGCGCTGGTGCGGCGACAGGCGCTGTTGGCGGCGCGATTGTTGGCGGCCCGGTGGGTGCAGCGGTTGGAGCGGTGGGTGGCGCAATTGTCGGCGGCATTGCCGAAGCGATGACACCGAAATTCAACACCTATGTTGTGCAGCAGAATGTGCCTTCCTTTACCTATGATCGTGAAGTCACTGTTGGCGCTGTTCTCCCCTCGTCCGGGATCACCTATTATGAAGTACCGAGTGAATATAACTCGCGTTATCGCTACACGGTGGTGAACAAGCGGACCGTGCTGGTCGATCCGGCGACCAATCGCGTGGTACAGATTATCAATTAATCCAGCGCCGCTGGTCTCACGAAGCACGACTGTGCCGTTGTCTCTCCCAGCCCGATGATGACAGCCAGTCAAGCAGACCGCTCTCGCCCCGGCGAGAGCGGTTTTTATCGTGGCGGTATGGAATAAGTTCCGGTGGCATGCGCCACCATCTCCGTCATACCATCGGAATGAATACTGACTTCGCCAACCGCGAGGCGCTTGCCAATTTTGAACAAATGGCATTCGCCAATCAGGTCACGCTGCGCCGGTTTTGCGATAAAATTGATATTGAGATTGGTGGTCACCGCCAACGCCACCGGGCCGATGCTGGCAAGCACTGCAACATATAGCGCGTAATCGGCGAGTGCGAACATCGATGGCCCGGAAATGGTGCCCCCTGGCCGGAGATGCTTGTCAGCATATTGCATGCGGATGCGCGCGGTGGCGTATGATGCTGCCTCGATGAAATAGGTCTTGCCACCAACCAGCATTTGCGGAAATTCCTGCGCCAGAAAATCTTCAAGCTGCGGGACTGTCATCCGGGGCGGTTGGGCGTTTGCGTCATTCATGATGGGCTTGGCTTAGGCTTGAGGGATGACCGGTGGAAGGCCCCTGTTTGCCGCTTCAGCAATCAGCAAACAAGGGCTTTTTGGATCGTCACGGGCCGAACTGCATCGAAGGACTTGCCTGGCGGATAGATGGTGGTAGCAAAACCGGATGGACAGACACAGCGCCCATGCCCCACCAGCAGCACATGACCATCTGCCCGTGATACGGCGCGATTCCGGCGGCATCACTTTCCTGACTCTGAATGAGCCGGAGCGCCGCAATGTGCTGTCTCAGGCGATGCTGGTTGCGCTGAAGCAGCACTTTGCTGAGATTGCTGGCGATCGCCATGTGCGCGCCGTTGTGCTTGATGCGGTCGGCCCTGCTTTTTGCGCCGGGCATGATCTCAAGGAAATGACGGCGCACCGCGCCGAAGCCGATGGCGGCAGGGCACATTTCTCTGAAGTGATGGCCGATTGCGCAGACATGATGCAGGCCATCGTCATGCTGCCCGTGCCAGTGATTGCGGCGATTGAAGGTGTGGCGACAGCCGCGGGGTGCCAGCTTGTCGCCAGTTGCGATCTCGCCATTGCCGGCGCGCAGGCGCGGTTCTGCACGCCGGGTGTGAATATCGGCCTGTTCTGTTCAACGCCGATGGTCGCCCTGTCGCGCAATGTGGCGCGCAAACACGCGATGGAAATGCTGTTGACCGGCGACATGATC
>JBOFFO010000033.1:0-6647 GCA_051648665.1 Beijerinckiaceae bacterium
CTGGAAGGTTTTCTGCGCGATGGGCTGGAGGCGGGTGCGAACATCCGTCAACCTGCCGCCGCGTTTGCATCGCGGCATGCCGGTCTGCGCGTTTTGGCCGAACCCTTTATGCAGATCCGCCAGGCCATCGCCATTCCACGCGGGCGCGGGCCGGCGCTCGCCTGGCTTGACAGTCAGTTATCCGAACTGAAGTCAGGCGGATTCGTCGCAACCTCCCTGATGCGCGCCGGGCAGGGCGACGCAACTGTAGCCCCGTGAGGCCATGCCAATGATCTATCTCGAGCGACAGGTTGAAACGCCGGCGGGCGACCGCTTTCGTGCTCTGCTGGCTCAGCCGGGCATTCTCGCCATTCCCGGAACCCACAACGGGCTTGCCGCCCTGCAGGCGCAGGAAGCGGGCTTCGCAGCGCATTATCTTTCCGGCGCGGCAATGAGCGCTTCTATGGGGCTGCCTGATCTTGGTCTGATCACTGTCGAGGATGTGGCGTTCTTTGTCCGGCAGGTGGTGCGGGCGACGGGCCTGCCGACTCTTGTCGATGGCGATACCGGTTATGGCGAAGCGCTGAATGTCATGCACATGGTGCGCACCTTCGAGGATGCGGGCGCAGCCGCCGTGCATATCGAGGATCAAGTGCTGCCGAAGAAATGCGGCCACCTCAATGATAAGAAGCTCGCCTCGGCGGACGAGATGGCCGCCAAGGTTGCTGCAGCGCGTAAGGCGCGGCGCCACCTCTATATCATCGCCCGCACGGATGCGGCGGCAAGCGAGGGGCTGGATGGTGCTGTGGCGCGCGCCCGGCGTTATCTCGATGCAGGCGCGGATGCGATCTTTCCGGAAGCCTTGACCAATGCGGAAATGTTTCGGGAGTTCGCCCGCCGCGTGCAAGCGCCGTTGCTGGCCAACATGACCGAATTTGGCCGCACCCCGTTTTTCACCCGTAACGAGTTTGAAGCGATGGGCTACAAGATGATGATCTGGCCGGTCTCGTCCCTGCGCGTTGCGGCCAAGGCGCAGGCCGGCCTTTACGAGACCCTCCGCGACGCCGGGAGCGCTGAAAGCCTTGTTGGCCAGATGCAGACCCGGGCCGAGCTGTATCGCACCATCCGCTACAGCGATTATGAGGCGCTCGACGCCAGCATCATCAAGACGGTTTTGCCGGGGACCTGACAGGCCCGCCGTGCCGCTGGCGTCGCGGTTTTATTGCATTTTGCAACCGTGAATGGTCAAAGGAGAACGGTAGCCGCCGGACGTGACAAGGGCGGGGGCAGGGGACAGAGCAAACGATCCCTTGAACCAACAAAAAACAAAACTACGATTGAGCCACCCAGAGGAGGAAAACTGATGCTCAAGAAAACCATGATGGCTGCGGCCCTGTTTGCCGGCATGACCGGCGCGGCGTTTGCCCAGCCGGCCACGATGATGATCCCGGCAGGGGCCGGCGGTGGCTATGACACGACTGGCCGTCTGGCCATGAAGGTGCTGGAATCGGCCGGCATCTACAAGGATGGCGTGGTCTTCACCAACAAGCCCGGCGCGGGCGGCACGCTCGGCATGGGCGAATTCATCCGCAACAACCAGGGCGCTCCCAATGCGCTGATGACGATGGGCGTCATCCTGGTCGGTTCGCAGATTGTCACAAAGGGCGCATTGCCTTTCACCGAAGTAACCCCGATTGCCCGTCTGACGTTTGAGTTCAGCGGCATCGGCGTTCCCGCCAATTCCAACATCAAGTCGGTGAAGGACTTGCAGGATGCGCTGCGCGCCAACATCGGCGCCGTGCCATTCGGCGGCGGCTCTGCCGGCGGTGTTGATCACATCGTGGCTGGCCTCATCGCCAAAAATTCCGGCCTCGATGCGTCGAAGCTGAACTACATTCCCTTCGCATCCGGTGCAGAAGGCATGACGCAGCTGGTCGGTGGCAAGCTGCAGGTGATGATTCAAGGCGCTTCGGAAATGAAGCAGATGCATGATCAGGGCCGTGCGCGTCTGATTGCTGTCACGTCTGAAACCCGCATTCCCGGCATTGACGTCCCCACCTTGAAAGAGTCCGGCATTGATCTCGTCATGGGCAACTGGCGTGGCATTGTCGGCGCCAAGGGCATGCCGGCCGACGCCGCAAAGGCGTGGGTCGAGCGTTTGGAAAAAATGTCGAAGACCAAGGAGTGGGAAGACGCGCTGAAGAATCAGGGATTGCAGAACGCGTTCCTCGGCGGCGAGGCATTTGGCAAGTTCCTTGAGTCCGAAAATGCGCGCATCAAGCCGATCCTGACCGAAATGGGTCTGGTCAAGTGAGCGGATCGTCCGCAGTAAATGCTGAGGCGGGCCAAAAGGCCCGCCTCGTCGATTGGGGGCTGCCGCTCTTTGCCGGCGTTGCCGCAGCGGTGCTCCTGTTTGAATCCAGCCGGTTGCCCCTGTTTGAGCAGTATGCCGGTCTGGGTGCGGGATTTATGCCGTTGGCTGTCGGTCTTGGCCTGCTGGCTGTGGCCATCGGGCTTGCCGTGCAGGTGTGGCGCGGTGCGCGGTTTGAGCCGGAGGCCGCGGAAGGCGCGGATGCTGATCAACCTGTTTCGGGTGCGCGCCTCGGCATGGCGGCGCTGGCGGTTGGCTCACCGATTGTCACCTTTCCGCTGCTTGGGTTTCCGTTCGGCGCAGCACTGGCTTTTGCGCTGGTGGCGCGGGCCTTCGGCTCCCGCAATAGCCTGCTAGATATTGTGATTGGCATTGCGCTGTCCTCTATCGCCTGGTTCGCCTTTTCAAAGCTGGGCGTGCAACTCGGACCGTTTTTGCCCTTCGGAGTAAAGTGATGGGTGTGTTTGAAGCGCTGCTGCAAGGCTTCATTGTAGCCCTCCAGCCGATGAATCTGATCTGGGCATTGGTTGGATGCGCGCTCGGCACTGCGATTGGCGTTCTGCCCGGCATCGGACCGGCCTTGACGATCACATTGCTGATGCCGGTCACGGTCACTCTGTCGCCAACGGCGGCATTTATTATTTTCGCCGGCGTTTTCTATGGCGCCATGTATGGCGGTTCCACCACCTCCATTCTCATCAACACTCCCGGTGAAGCTGGGTCGATGATCACGGCGCTCGAAGGCAACAAGATGGCCAAGCGCGGCCGTGGCGCCGCAGCGCTGGCCACGGCCGCGATCGGCTCTTTTGTCGCGGGCACAATCGGCACAATCCTGCTCACGGTCGCCGCGCCAGCGATTTCGGAAATCGCCTTCATCTTCGGCCCGGCTGAGTATTTTGCGTTGGCAGTGCTCGCTTTCACATCCGTATCCGTGGTGCTTGGCGCATCCGCACTGGCCGGATTACTGTCCCTGCTTTTTGGACTTGGCCTTGCGTTGATTGGCATTGATTATCAGAGCGGATTGCCGCGCCTCGCCTTCGACATTCCACAGATGCTGGATGGAGTCGGCATCACCATCGTGCTGGTCGCGATGTTTGCCGTGGGCGAATTGCTCTATGTCTCCAGCCGTCTTTCGACGGCGCCGCAGCAGATTATCCAGATCAAGGGCAGGATTGCCATGTCGCGCGAAGATTGGGCGCGGTCATGGAAGCCGTGGCTCCGCGGCTCTTTTATCGGGTTTCCGATCGGCGTGATGCCGGCGGGCGGTTCAGAAATTCCCACGCTTCTGTCCTATACGCTGGAACGGCGGCTTTCGAAAAATCCCGAAGAATTCGGGCATGGCGCCATCGAGGGCGTGGCCGGTCCGGAGGCGGCGAACAACGCCTCTGTCGCTGGTGTTATGGTGCCGCTGCTGACGCTCGGCCTGCCGACATCCGCGACGGCGGCGGTGATGCTGGCCGCGTTCCAGAATTACGGCCTGACGCCGGGGCCAACCCTGTTTACCACCAATACGGACTTGATCTGGGGCGTGATTGCCTCGCTCTATATCGGCAATCTCATGCTGCTGATCCTCAATCTGCCGATGGCGCGGGTGTGGGTGAAACTTCTCTCTGTGCCGAAGCCGCAACTCTATGGTGGCATTCTTGTCTTTTCGCTCGTCGGCGTCTGGGGTGTATCACGCTCGTGGGTCGATCTGCTTTTGCTCGCGGTGCTTGGCTCCATCGGCTATTTGTTTCGCCGATATTCCGTGCCGATAGCACCAGCGCTGATCGGTCTCATTCTCGGGCCGATGGCGGAACTGCAGTTGCGGCGTGCGTTGGCGATTAGCCAGGGTGATCCGACCATTCTTCTGTCATCACCAGTGGCGGCCGGATTGCTTGCTGTTGCAACTGTTCTGCTGGCTGTACCGATTTACAACCATATCCGCAGCAAACCGGCCTAGGGCGTGTGTGGCGATTTCGATCTGCTGCGCCGCCTGAGCTTCTATCGGCGGGCCGGGCGTTCACCGGCCTCGGTTTGCGAGGTTCGTGCCAGAGCCTGAAGGATCATGGTTCGCACCAGTGCTCGGATGTGAGTGCTCGCCACCGACAAGGGCCTGTTGACCGATGTTGCCAACACGATCGGGCGTCGCAGGGGCGGCCCGGCAATGGGGCGGGCCATGAGAGTCTGCATCTGGACTTCCTGCGCGCAGGCTGCTGCCGGCAGAATGGTGTGAAGCCGGCCATCGCTAGCGAGATGCTTCAAATGCGGCAGCGAATCCACCTCCACCGCCACGTCCAACGGCTGCAATGATCCACGCCAGCTTGCCTCAATGGTGCGCCTCAAGCCATGATCAGGCCCTGGCAGGGCGAGCGGGTAGGCGGCTAAAGTCTCAAAGGCAACGGGCTTTCCGGCCTCGCGCGCGTTATAGCGCGAAATCAGGCACAAGCTCTCCTGCGCCACCTCGTCCAGATGCAGCCCAGCCACTGGCCCGGCGGTGTACAGCACGGCAATATCAAGCCTGCCCGAGAGCACCCATTCCTGCACATGCCCGCTCATCCCCTCCGACACGCGCAGACGCACGCCGGGAAAATCGCGATGCACCATCTGGACCAGCGGCACGGTCAGATGCAGCGCCATCGTCGTTGGCATGCCCACCCTCACATCGCCCATAATGGTGGCGCCGGCGCTGATCGCGTCCTGCTTGAGCGTATCAACCAGTCGCAAAATAGCACGTGCCCTGTCGGCCACCATCATGCCGGTCTCTGTTGGCAAGATCCCATTGGGCGCGCGGTGCAGCAGCATAACCCCAAGCTCGCGCTCCAGCTCTTTCAAGCTTTGGCTGAGGGAGGGCTGAGCAATGTTCAGCGCTGCGGCCGCCTGAGAAATGCTTGAGCTTTCGATGGTGCGCACAAGGTAGCGCAGTTGTCTCAAATCCACGGACGATGCCTCCAAGGCTATTCATCGAAACTATAGCTGTATTGAAAAAATGCGTCTTCCCCTTTTGCGGCATTGCCGCCTTACTGCATGTGACGAAGGAGGAGCATGCTGTGGCTGGAGCGCTTGCAGGGCTGCTGGTTGTCGCCATCGAACAGGCCGTCGCAGCACCTTATTGCACATCGCGTCTGGCCGACGCCGGCGCGCGCGTCATCAAGATTGAGCGGCCGGAAGGCGATTTCGCCCGCCGCTACGATGCCCATGTGAATGGACAGAGCACCTATTTTGTCTGGCTCAATCGGGGCAAGGAATCGATCTGTCTCGATCTGAAAAATTCAGCTGATCAGGGCCTGCTCGCGAACCTCATCGGCAAGGCCGATATTCTTGTGCAGAATCTCGCGCCCGGTGCGATGGCGCGCCTCGGCTTAGCCGCGAAGGATTTGCGAGAAAAATATCCGCGCCTCATCATCTGCGAAATTTCAGGCTATGGCGAAACCGGCCCCTATCGCGACATGAAGGCGTATGACCTTCTGGTGCAGGCCGAAAGCGGCCTCTGCTCTGTGACCGGCAATGCCGATGCGCCGGCGCGCGTCGGCGTGTCCGTATGCGATATTGCGGCAGGCATGTATGCCCACGCCGCCATTTTGGAAGCACTGATTGCGCGCGAAAAAACCGGCGAAGGACGCACCATTGGCGTTTCACTCTTCAGCGGAATGGCTGACTGGATGAATGTGCCTTACCTTCAGCGCCGTTATGGCGGCACAATTCCGCCAAGGCCGGGCCTGAAACATCCTTCGATCGCGCCTTATGGTGTGTTCGCATGCAGCGACGGCGACATCTTGCTGTCGATCCAGAATGAGCGTGAATGGGAAAGTTTTTGCCGCGACATTATGGGCGACGCCGGCATGGCCCAGCATGAGAAATTCGCGACCATGACGGCGCGCGTCGCCAACCGGGAGGAACTCGATGGCCGTATCGCCACCGTCTTTGCCGGAATGCAGAAGGATATTATGGCCAAGCGGCTCAAGCAGGCAGGCATCGCATTCGGCATGCTCAACACCATCGATGGCCTGATCGGGCACCCGCAATTACGCACTATCACCTGCCAAACGCCCGAAGGGCCGGTCACCGTTATCGCGCCCCCGGCGCAGACTGACGAACCACAAAAGGCCTATGGCCCCGTGCCTGCCATCGGGCAGCATAGCCAGTCCATCCGTGAGGAGTTCAGCGCGGAATAAAATCAATCAGGCGCCGAGGAACGGCGCCAATTACTCTTGAAGAAACACCACAGGGAGGATCCCATGAGCAGAATTATCAAGCGCATTGGCGCTGCCGCACTGGCAGCGACCATGCTGACCGGCTCAGCGCTCGCGCAGGACAA
>JBOFFO010000034.1:0-2677 GCA_051648665.1 Beijerinckiaceae bacterium
CGTGAAGCCGCGCACATCCTTGGTCATGCAGATGCGGATTTCCTGCAATGTCCGTTGCCGGCAGGCAATAGCGATCATGTCGGTGCGCAAGCCGGGGTTCGCGGCGATGAAGGCCCGCTCAATTTCGCGCGGATCCATGGTGCGATCACGCGCCGCGGTGCGAAATTCGTCGGGAATTTTCACGCGCTCGCGTGCATCCCGGGTCGCGTCAAAATAGGCCTGCGGCGATAGCCCTGAGCAGGTGCCATGCTTGCGCCATTGATGCCGCGCCAGCCCCTCATCGGGAAAAACGCCGCGCGCCGCGTCCATGGCGATCCGCGACGGGCTACGGTCCATCCCGCACTCGCTGGGAAAACCACGATGATATTGCGGCCAAAGGCCATGCACGACAAATCCTTTGCGCGCGCCCACATCACACTGCGCGCGGCCCTTGCGATCTCCCTCCAGTTCGCAGAACCCTGGCGACCACGACAGCGCGAACACATAAAAATCAAAATCGCCGGGCGTGCCGCGCCGTTGGGCGAAAGCCTGCGAACCCATAACGAGCGCGACGAGAACTGCTGCGAGACGGAGCATGGATAAACTCACGGTGGAATTACGGGCCGGCGGCCTTGCACCACGGTGCATAGGCATTGTGGCGGTCAAGCCCCGTCACGCACCACATCACGCCCCATGTTGCGCCAATAATGCCGGTGTCCTCACCGACCGAATAGACCATCGTGCGCATGCGGTTATCGTTGAAATGGGCACGCGCGGTGCAATAGCGGCGTGGAATGAAGGACGGTCCCCACGGGCGGTGTGCGGTCGTGCGGATATGATCGACGCGCACGATGGCAAGGGAGGAGTTCCAGAATTCCTGCTCGCGCTGCGTGAACCGGCTGCTGATTTTTCCAATCACCGCCGGGTCGTCACAGGCTGGGGTAGCCCCGGTCCAAGGGATCGTCCGGTGCTCGGCGGGAATGACAGGGCCGCGCTGATCCGGCCCGCGCGCGCATGCGGCGAGGCCAATCACCGGGACGAGGGATAGAAGGGCGGGCAGAAGGCGAGGCATTGGTATGGATCCGGAACGGGAATCCGGCGCGCATGTGCGAGCCGTGACCCATCGTATCGGGCCAAGGCGGCGCTGTCGTCAATCGTTTGCGGCGAGGGGGTCGTCTTCCGGCTCATCCGTGGAATCGAGCGGCGAGCGGCCATGCAGCGCCAGCGGCGCTCCGATGGCTGCGGGCCGGGCCGCTTGCGCCAACGGCACGCGCGGGAAAGGCGGTTGTGCCGGCTGGGCGTAGACGGGGCGCGGGTTGAAGGTCTGCGGCGGACGCGGCGCCGCCGCCCCGGCATAGACCGGCGCTGGCACAGCAGGGCGGCGCAGGCTGGCGCTTTGCGGGCCTTCCCGGTCGATGATGCCCTCATAGGGCACCGGGTCGAATTTCAGCACCGGTTTGCACACCGTGCGCACGCCGCGCGGATCATGCATCGCCAGATCGAGATGGAAATGATCGTAATGGAAGGCATCCGCGCCAGGGCCGAGCACGGTGCGGAACTGCTTGCAGGCGCCAACAAACACTGTGCGGAGAAAATGCTGCTCGTCCGGTGCGCCGCGCCAGCCATTCTTGACCGTGACTTCGCGCCCGTCTGCAAAACGGAAGGAGAAAATGTCCGCGCCATTGCCGAAGCCATGCTCGGATATTTTTGCGCCAGGCTGGCCGTTGCGGCCGCGACAGGCGTAGGAACCGGACTTCATCTCGACCACGGCGGCCCCATAGGTGGCTTGCGCGGCAGGTTGCACAACCTCGTCGAGCCAGCGGTCGAGGCCGGCGACCATCGGGCATCCCAGCGTCTGGCGTGAAACTGTGCCCACTGTGCCGTTCGCCAGCGCTGTCACCCGCAGGCCCTGATCCATGCCGCAGGTGCCGGGACCATTTACAGCGCCAATAGGCTGAATGAACTGCGAGCGTTTCACCGCGCCAGAGCGCATGCACTGCGTTTCCGCCTCGCCCCGCCAGGCCGCGCGCTGTTCCTGAAAGAACGCATTGCGGCCGCATCCCGCCAGGATGGCGATGAGCCCGGCGACTGCGAGAAACGGACCGACGCGATACACTCTGCCGCTTGTCATGTGGCGACAATGCGAAGGGTTGCGTTAACGGGTCATTGAGTTTGTGTGGCGGCACTGTGGCGGCTTGCCGGACTTACCCGTGACGGTTACCGAAAGCCTAACAGACGGAGCAGGGCGGCATGGAAGGCAAGGCGAAGTTCATTTTTCCAGTGCTGATGGGCGGCATGATGGCCTTCTTCATGACGGCCATTATCACCATGATCAATTTCGGCGGCATCCCCGATGGGTTCATCGGCAAATGGATGAAAGCCTTCATCATCGCTTGGCCGTTGGCAGCGCTCGCCGCTTTCGTGGCCGGTCCATTTGCACGCCGCTGGACCGGGACAATCGTCGCTGCGTTGGATCGCAAGCGGTGATGCTGTCCGTCCGCAAAATTGTTGCCGCGCGTAACAAAGGCGCGCCTTTGGATGCGGCCCTTCGGTCTGTTGAAGCTGCGATAGCCGTGCGCGAACCTGAGGTTCAGGCTTTCAGCACGCTGGATCTGGGTGGCGCTATAAAGGCGGCACTGGCCTCACAAGGGCCATTGGCGGGCGTGCCGGTCGGGGTGAAGGACATTATCGACGTAGC
>JBOFFO010000035.1:0-1660 GCA_051648665.1 Beijerinckiaceae bacterium
TCGCGGCCGCCATGATGAGCTCCAGCTGCGCGCCACACCGCCTCCTTCTTCCCTGAACTTAAGAACGTTGTTACAGCCACATCCAGTCATGAGGAAAGCTTTCTAGACCGACAACCTGTTCATGTAAAACACAACTACCTAAATAATTGAATAAATATTCCATCTACTGGTTTGACCCTTGCCGTAGCCCTAACCAAATTCCTTGCCTGTTCGGTATCGCAACAGTCGACTGCGCATCCTTGGCCAACCGATACGGATCGAACGGCCATGCGGTATTTCGGCCAGCGTCACGCGTGAGCCTCTGCCGTCTGATTTATCCACAGCCCTCCTAGCCGGCTCTGTCAGATAATAAACCGGCTACAAGCGACCGGCGAAGAGCTTACCTTTACAGCGCGCGTTTGTTGGCTCCTTGTCGATCTTTGAGGGCATTCTCGTTCGAAGTTGGGAATCTATGCTCCATTCAGAACAAATGGGGAGGCGGAGTTTGGTTTGGGGCTATTCCTCTGACAGTGCCCTCCGGCAAACCCGGGCGGTTCAGTCACGCCATTCCCGCAATGCGCTAAAGTGACGATCTTTGCGGTGATCTTGCGCGCACGAGCGGTAATCTACAGCACTCTCTCGCGCCCATGCTCATACATCGATGCCTGGACAATCCTGGCAGCTGAGCCACGCCGTCAGTTCACATAGTGCAGGGCAACATTGCCTTCCTCGAGGATCGCCTGTGAACGCGGAAAGGCTGCACCCCAGACCGGATCGTCCAGTGCAGGTTTGGGCGCGACCACTGTGCGGATGCCGCTCTGCACGATGGCGCGGGCGCAATCGATACAGGGAAAGAAGGTCGTTGCGATGCGTGCGCCGGCCAGAGCGCGGCCCTGCCGTGCGGCAGCGAAAATGCCGTTGCGCTCCGCATGCTCCATCCAGACAAAGCGGCCGTCGCCTTCATGCCGCCAAGGGAGATCGCGCACCCCGTCGGGAAAGGTGTTGCAGGCGGTGATGATGCCGCCATCAGCCAGAGCGATGGCGGCCCCCACCTGCCGGATACGGTTCGGACTGCCTGGCGCAGCTTTCACAGCGAGATCAAACAGGGCATCGAGCGTGAGCTTCTGGGCATCTTCGGTCATGCTGGCAGTTTTGGGCGAAAACCTGCTTTTTGCAATGCGCAGGCTTGTGCGTGCGTTCTAATTTTTAGGTCATAAAAATCGAAAATTGGCGCTTATAAGAACGGCCAAGGCGTGCTTACCTACGGTCGCGCGCGACCATCACAGAGGAGAGGCAGCGATGACAGCCATGAATCGTCGGAGTTTGTTGGCCACCGCAGCGGCGGGAACATTGGGCAGTCTTCTCACCGTGGAGGGACACGCGCAGGGCAAGCCAGTGATCAACCTTCAGCTCGGCTGGCTCCTGTCAGGCAATCAGCTCGGCGAGGTCGCGGCAAAAGCGCAGGGTTTCTATGACGCTGAAGGGCTTGACCTGAAATTCCAGGCTGGCGGTCCGAATATCGATGGCGTGGCGGTGGTCGCAGCCGGACGGTTCGAGACCGGGCAGGTGTCATCGAGTCCCTCCCTGATGCTGGCGGCCTCGCAGGATATTCCGGTGAAATGCTTTGCAACCGGCGCACAAGTGCACCCCTACACTTTCTTCTCGCTGAAAAAGAACCCCG
>JBOFFO010000036.1:0-13051 GCA_051648665.1 Beijerinckiaceae bacterium
CATCCGGCCGGGAGAAGTGAAAAGGCGGATACTCGTCATCGACCAGAAATCGGATGACCCGGATACCGCCGGTCTCGATCTTGTCGGGGCGGCGGCGGGTGTCCCAGTAATTGGGAATGACAACGCCAGACGGAGCCGCCCGCGGCCCGGTTGAGGCAGAAGGTTGGGCATAGGCCACCGGCACAAGTCCGGCCAGCGTGACAAAAGCCAGGAGAAAAGCGACAGCGGCCGTCACGGCAAGACACATCCCATTTGCAGCATAAGTCGAGCCGGATTGAGTCGCCGCCTGCGGTGGGGCATAGCTTTGTCGGTTACACAGAAACGCGCCCCGGCCTGAACCGGGGTCCGCAGCCCCACCGGCTGCAACGGGTAAAGGGAACGGCGCATGAGCAGCAACAACAGCAGCGATCTCTATTCGGGCGCGCTGGTCTATCACAGGCTGCCCCGGCCGGGAAAACTCGAAATCCAGGCGACGAAGCCGCTCGGCAACCAGCGCGACCTGGCGCTGGCCTATTCACCCGGCGTCGCGGCCGCCAGCGAAGCGATCAAGAACGATCCGGCGCAGGCCGCCGAACTGACAACGCGCGCCAACCTTGTCGCGGTCATCTCCAACGGCACGGCCGTGCTCGGCCTTGGCGATATCGGCCCGCTCGCTTCCAAGCCGGTGATGGAAGGCAAGGCGGTGCTGTTCAAGAAATTCGCCGGCATCGACTGCTTCGATATTGAGGTCGATCAGAAAGATATCGACAAGCTCGTCGATGTGGTCTGTGCGCTGGAACCAACGTTCGGCGGCATCAATCTCGAAGACATCAAGGCGCCGGAATGCTTTGAAGTTGAGCGCAAATGCCGCGAGCGCATGAACATTCCCGTTTTCCATGACGACCAGCACGGCACCGCGATCATTGTTGCGGCGGCTGTGACGAATGCGCTGGCGCTCGCAGGCAAAAAAATCGGCGCCGTGAAAATTGTGGCGTCAGGCGCGGGTGCGGCCGCACTGGCCTGTCTCAATCTGCTCGTGTCGATCGGTGCGCGCCGTGAAAATATCTGGGTCAGCGATCTTGAAGGCGTCGTTTACAAAGGCCGTGAAAAACTCATGGACCGCTGGAAGGATGTGTTCGCTCAGGAAACCAGCGCGCGTGTCCTCAATGATGTGATTGATGGCGCCGATGTCTTTCTTGGCGTCTCCGCCGGAGGCGTGCTGAAGCCGGAAATGGTCAAGCGCATGGCGGAACGCCCACTGATCATGGCGCTGGCCAATCCAAACCCGGAAATCATGCCGGAGGCGGCGCGGGAAGCACGGCCTGATGCGATGATCTGCACCGGGCGCTCGGATTATCCCAATCAGGTCAACAATGTTCTGTGCTTCCCCTATATTTTCCGTGGTGCGCTGGATTGCGGCGCAACCGCTATCAATGAGGAGATGAAGGCGGCGGCGGTTGAAGCCATTGCCCTGCTGGCGCGGGAAGCGCCGTCGGATGTGGTGGCGCGCGCCTATGGCGGCACGGCGCGCAATTTCGGTGCGGACTCGCTCATCCCCTCGCCTTTCGACCCACGGCTGATTCTGCGCATTGCCCCCGCTGTTGCGAAGGCCGCGATGGAAACCGGCGTAGCTTCGCGGCCCATCGCCGACATGAACGCCTATGCCGAAAGCCTGCAACGCTTCGTCTTCCGCTCCGGCTTCATCATGCGGCCCGTGTTCAACGCCTGCCGCGCTAACCCCAAGCGGGTGGTCTATGCCGATGGCGAGGAAGAGCGTGTGTTGCGTGCGGTGCAAGTCGTGCTGGAGGATGGTCTGGCCATTCCCACAGTGATCGGCCGTCCGGCGGTGATCGAAGCGCGCCTGAAGCGTTTCGGCCTGTCGATCCGCATGGGGCAGGATTTTCAGGTTGTGAATCCGGAGGACGATCCACGCTACCGGGATTATGTCGCGTCCTACATCGAATATGGCGGCCGCAAGGGCATCACACCCGATGCAGCGCGCACGCTGGTCCGCACCTCGACCACGGTCATCGGCGCGATTGCCGTGCGGCGTGGCGACGCCGATGCCATGATCTGCGGCCTCGAAGGGAGGTTCCGCTCCAAGCTGCGGCACATTCGCGACATTATTGGGTTGTCGCCGGATGCCCACGCCCTGTCGGCGATGAGTCTGATGATCACCGACAAAGGGGCCTTCTTCCTGCTCGACACCCACGTGCAGGCGGACCCGGATGCGGAAGCGATTGCGGAATCAACCATTCATGCGGCGCGCGCCATCCAGCGGTTCGGAATCGCGCCGAAAATCGCGATGCTCAGCCATTCCGATTTCGGCGCCTACAACACGCCAAGTTCGGTCAAGATGCGCAGGGCTGTCGAAATTGTCCGCGAGCGCCAGCCTGCACTTGAAATTGACGGCGAGATGGAAGGCGACACCGCTCTGATCGAAGCCATCCGGGAAAAGACCCTGCCGAACTCCACCCTGAAAGGCGTGGCGAACCTGCTGGTCATGCCCAATCTTGATGCAGCGAATATCGCCTATCAGTTCATCAAGGTGCTGGGCGATGCGCTGCCGGTCGGACCCATTCTGCTGGGAACGGCCAAGCCCGTGCACATCGCGACAGGCAACATCACCGCGCGCGGGCTCGTGAATCTGACGGCGATTGCTGTGGCCGAGGCACAGACGAAATCCACCTGATCCGCTCTCACGGCGCGCACAGGATCGGCACCACGGCGGCGGCGAATTTCGCCGCCAGCGTCCCGGCGCTCACCGGCGCCGTTGTGCTGGCGCGGTCAATCCCGAGCTGGATCGACGGGATGAGCGCATGGCTGCGCGCCGCCGGGGCAGGGGCAAGCACGGGGGCAAGCACGGGGGCAAGGCTGGCGACCGCGACAGCCTTCGGTGCATCTTGCACGATCCCCACCAGTGCGCCCGCACTGTTGAAGACCGGCGCGCCCGCTGCTCCCTCGCCAAGCCCGCCGATAAAGCGGAACTGGCGGCTCTCCGTATCGCCCACGCCGCTGCCGGACACCACAGCAATGCCAGTCCGATCCGCCCCCAACGCCAGCAACGCCTCGCCGGTTTGCGGCGGCGACTGGGAATGCTCCAGCCGAATGGCGGGGGCGGCCAGCCCAGAAACCTGAAGAACGGTCAACGCACCATCCGCCGCTGGTGGGGCCTGTGCAGGCAGGCCACGCACCGTGAGAGGGCACCCGGCTCGCAACACGGCGGCACTTGTCAGCACGCGGCCCGGCGCAGTGACGATGCCGGTGCCAGCCAATCGCGGCCGCGCCGGCTGTGCCGGGATTGGACGCACCGTGATGCCTTGCTGGCCCGCAGTTTGCGACGGTTGCGTTACAGCAGGCCTTCCCGCGATCGCTGCCCCGGCGACCGGGAAGGGATCGAAGCTGTTGGCAATCGCCAGCATCACCCGGTCAAAATCACCCTTGCGCGTGGCAGGATAGCTGAACGTGAAGCCGCGCACTTGCCCGTTGCCAAGTGCCGCGCGGGTATAGAAGGCGCGGCCATTCTCTTCGCCGGTTACGACCACGAAGTCGGGTCGCTGCAATTTGTAGGTGACCTTTCGATTTGGCTTCGGCTGCAATTCCGCCGTGAAAAACTGTTCGAGCGGCAGCGTCGCGGCTGACCATGAGACGGTTTCAAGCTGCATCGCGCCATCGTTAGAGCGATAGCGCATGCCTTTGACGGGGCCGTCGATTTTTTCCGCTTTCTCGGTCACCCGCGCGGGTGCGCCGATGCGGATGCCGGCATTGCGTTCATCCAGCACGGCAAAGCGCACCGCATCATGGGCGCGCTTGCCTTCCACCAGCAGCATTTGCCGTTGGGCGTCATCGAGAATGCCGGTCTGCGGCAGGTTCTTCTTTTTCTGCCATCCCCGGATGCCGCTATAGCCGAGCCGGCCGAAATTGACGCCAACGACGCCATTGTAATCACCGGTCCACATCAAGGCTTCGAGTGTTGCGCGCCGCGCTGCTTCGTCCATCGCCATGAAAGCGCGCTCCGCCGCTTCGAGCGCCGGGTCAGGCGCAACCGTGCGCCCAGCCGCGGGCTGCGCCAGCGCTGAGCCAGTGGTCAGCAAAACGGGCATGGCGGCAAACAGTGCAACCGACGCGGCCCCCAAAAGACGGGCGATGCGGAAGACATTCGTATTGCACGGCATAGTCATCTCCGGCGTTGGGGCGGGCGCGATCATTGAACCGCAAGCCGCCAGCGATGCAAGCACGGTCCAGCCGCACATGCTCCTCTGCCATGCCGCAAAGCATCAAACGTGCGGTGCGGCGGCGCACGCGCCGCGCGCGCATCCTGCCGCACAGCCATGCAACCATTGCGCGCTGCCACGCCGTTGCCTGCTTTGGCTGGCCTGATAACCTTCAGGACAGAGCGCCACGCCGGTGGCCATGCTGAATTTTGACTGGGAGTCCGCCATGCTGCGCCCGCTGTTCCTCCGCCTCTCCGCCTGCCTGCTGCTTGGATTTTCGACCACGGCGGCGCTGGCGCAAAAAAGCGTGGTGCGTGAGGATCTGGCGGGTGCCTCAGCACCGCTGGAAAATATCCTGCGGCGTGACGGTGCGGTGGTTGCCAATCAGCCCGCTGATGCGCTGCGCCGCGCCAGTGAAGCCATGCTGGGCCGCAATGGCCGCGAAGCCGTGCGGCTCGCATCCGGCGCCATTGCGGCAGATGCGGCCAATCCGTTGAACTGGGCTGCCTATGCCCGCGCGGCGATGACAGCAGCGCGCGATCAGAACATCGGTTACTCCGAACGCTGGGAATTTAAAAACCGCTCCACCACCGCCGCCTACATCGCCTATCAGCGCGCGGCAGGACGCGAGGCGGAAGCGGCCTTCCTTGCCCTGCTCGCCAAAACCTACGAAGAGCGCGAGATCTGGCGGCCCGCCCTCGACATGTACAAGGCGAGCCTTGCCGTGACAGACAACGCGGCGATCCGCCAGACCTATCAGGCCCTGCGCGAAAGCAAGGGCTTCCGCATGACCGACTACAAGGTGGATGCCGATGGCGCAGTGCCGCGCATCTGCTTTGAATTTTCCGAACCGCTGGCGCGCGGCCGCGTTGATTTCGCACCCTTCGTTGCTGTCAGCGGGGTCAGCAATCCAGCGCTGAATGCGGAGGGGCAGCAGCTCTGCATTGAGGGTTTGCGGCACGGAGAGCGTTACACGGTTCTCTTGCGGCAGGGCCTCCCGTCGAGCGTCGATGAATCGCTGCTCAAAACACTCGACAATGAAATCTATGTGCGTGACCGCTCGCCGCAGGTGCGCTTTTCCGGCCGCAATTACGTGCTGCCGCGCAATGGTCAGGAAGGCATTCCCGTCATCGCCGTCAACACCGCCAAGGTCGAGATTGATATTGCCCGCATCGGTGACCGCAGCTTGTTGCCGACTGTGAAGTCGGAAGATTTTCTGACGCAACTCAGCGGTTCAACCGCAGCGGAAATTGCGAAAGAAAAGGGCCAGAAGGTCTGGTCCGGTTCGCTCGCTGTGCGCAGTGAACTCAACAAGGATGTGACGACAGCTTTTCCGGTGAGTGAGGCGGTCAAGACGCTCGAACCCGGCGTCTATGTCATGACCGCAAAAATTGAACGCAAGACGGACAGCGACGATGACGGCTCCGTCGCGACGCAATGGTTCATCGTGTCCGATCTGGGGTTGACCGCTTTTTCCGGTGAGGATGGCGTGCACGTTCTCGTGCGGTCGCTCGCCAGCGCTGAGCCGCTTGCCAACACGGAAGTGCGGCTGGTCGCGAAAAACAATGAAATTCTGGGTGTGCGGCAAACCGACGCCAACGGCATCGTGAAATTCGATGCGGGACTGGCGCGCGGCGCCGATGGCATGGCGCCCGGTCTCGTCACCGCCACACGCAGCGGTGACTACGGTTTTCTCAATCTCACCAATAGCGCCTTTGATCTCACCGATCGCGGCGTGAAAGGCCGGGAAGCACCGGGTCCGCTGGACGCCTTCGTATTCACCGAACGCGGCGTCTATCGCGGCGGCGAAACCGTGCATGTCACGACGATGCTGCGCGACGCGCGCGGGCAGACGCCGCCATCAGTGCCACTGACGCTGATCGCCAAGCGGCCCGATGGCGTGGAATATCGCCGCGCCGTCATTGCCGATCAGGGCCTCGGCGGTCGCTCCTTCTCGCTGCCCCTGCTCTCAAACGCGGCGCGCGGCACTTGGCGCGTTGCCATTCACGCCGATCCAAAGCGTGATGCCATCGGCGAAACGACCTTCATGGTCGAAGATTATTTGCCTGAGCGGATTGAACTGAAATTGCAGCCGGTGAAGCCGCTGATCACGCGCGAGGAACCCGCCAGCATTTCCGTTGATGCCCGTTATCTCTACGGCGCACCCGGATCGGGGCTTGAGGTGTCCGGCGAGATCATGGTGCGCAAGGCGGAAAAAAATCCGGTGCCGGGCCTCGATGGCTATGTCTATGGCATCGACGACGAGGATTTCCAGAACGTCAATCAGGAGATCGAGGAAAAGCCGACGACCGATGCCCGGGGCCGCGCGACGTTGAACGCCAGCCTGCCGGAATTTGAAACAACGCGGCCGGTCGAAGCGCGCGTCATCGTGCGTGTTGGCGAACAAGGCGGCCGCGCGGTTGAACGCTCCGTGGTTATTCCCATTGCGCCAAAGGGCGATGTCATCGCCGTGCGACAGTTGTTTGAATCGGTCAGCATCGGCGATGGCGCAAATGCAGAATTTGATGTGGTGATGGCGGCTGCCGATGGCACGAAGCTGTCGCGCCGCGATGTGCAATGGACGCTCTACCGCGTCACGCGCAGCTATCAATGGTACAACAGCGAAGGCAAATGGGGTTACGAGCCGGTCAAGAACACACGCCGCATGGCGGATGGCCGCATCGATATTTCTGCGCAGTCTCCATCGCGCATTTCCATGCCGGTGCAATGGGGCTGGTATCGCCTTGAAATTGGCTCAGGTGCGAATGTTACCTCCGTGAGTTTTTATGCAGGCTGGTCCGGGGAACCGAAGGCGGATACGCCGGATCTGCTCGAAATGTCGCTCGACAAATCCGAGTATCGCGCCGGTGAGCCGGTGAAGGTCACGCTCAAGCCCGGCTTCAAGGGCAAGGCCACACTGGCTGTGGTCAGCGACCGCGTGCAGGACTGGCGCGTGGTCGATGTCGATGGGCAGGGCACAACCGTTTCGCTTGATGCGAAGGCAGACTGGGGCGTCGGGGCTTATGTCGTCGCGCTGGCGCACCGCCCGCTGGATGAAGCGGCAAAACGCATGCCCGGCCGCGCGCTCGGCCTCGCCTGGTTCTCGGTCAATAAATCCGAACGCTCATTGCAGGTGGAACTGTCGCCGCCGCAGATGATGCGCCCGCGCGGCAAGCTCGATGTGCCGGTGAAAATTGCTAATCTCGCCCCCGGTGAAGAGGCGTATGTGGTGCTTTCGGCCGTCGATATCGGCATTCTCAACATCACGCGCTATCAGACGCCGAATCCAGGCGAACATTATTATGGGCAGCGACAACTCGCGGCTGAAGTGCGCGATCTCTATGGGTTCCTGATCGACGGCATGCAGGGCACGCGCGGTGCCATCCGTTCCGGTGGTGACGCCAGTGCGTCGAGTGCCGACCAGTCGCCGCCGAAATTTGATCCGCTTGTGCGTTATTCCGGCGTGGTGAAAGTCGGCGCGGATGGCACGGCCACGATCAGCTTCGATATTCCCGCCTTCAACGGCGCGGTGCGCCTTGCTGCGCATGCGTGGACGCGCAATCGGGTCGGGCATACCCAGTCTGATGTCACCGTGCGCGATCCTGTCGTGCTGCTCGGCACGCTGCCCCGCTTTCTGTCGGTCGGCGACCGGTCGCGCTTCCATGTCGCCATCGACAATGTTGATGGCGTTGCCGGAGAATATCAGCTCGATGTCGATGTGCGCGGGCCGGTCACGTTGCCGGCGGATGCGACGCGGCGCAGCCTTCGTCTCGCCAATGGTGCGAAAAGCGAAATGGTCATTCCCATCGCGGCAACCGATATTGGGACAGCCACCGTGGATGTGCGGCTGACCGGGCCAAGCGGCGTTGATCTTACGCATACTCTGAGCGTGCGCGTTGAGCCGGGCGCAGCCGGCACTGTGCGTCGCACCGTGCGTTCGCTTCAGCCCAACCAGAGCATCACCATCAGCGGCGATGTGGTGGCTGATCTGCTGCCGGCATCATCGGCAGTGTCCGTCAGTGTTTCGCCCTATGGTGCGCTGGATGTGGCATCGCTGCTGCGTATGCTCGACCGCTACCCTTACGGCTGCACCGAGCAAACCGTCAGCCGAGCGCTGCCGCTGCTCTATGTCAATCGCCTTGCGGCGCAGGAACATCTTGCGCTGGATGTGGAAGCTGACAAGCGGGTGCAGGAGGCGATTGACCGCGTCATGTCACGGCAGGACGCCAATGGCACCTTTGGCCTGTGGCGCGTCGGCGGCGAAGAGGTCTGGCTCGACGCTTTTGTTGCGGATTTTCTCACCCGCGCACGCGAACGAAATTTCGCCGTGCCGCAACGCGGGTTCGATCTTGTCATGGATCGGCTGCGCAATTTTGTCGCCAATGCAGAGGTTGAAAAAGGCAAGGGCGCTGATCTCGCCTACGCGGTCTATGTGCTGGCGCGCAATGGCCGCCCGGTCATCGGCGATCTGCGCTATCTTGTCGATACCAAGCTCGGCGATTTCGGAGCGCCACTGGCGCGCGCGCAACTTGGCGCCGCGCTGGCGTTGCTGGGAGACCGTCCGCGGGCGCAAAAGGCCATCGCCTCCGCCATCGAATTGTTGCAGGCGCAGCGCGACGATGAGTTGTCGCGGCCGGACTATGGTTCCAAATTGCGCGATGGCGCAGGCATTCTCACGCTCGCGGCGGAGGGCGGGTTTGCGCCGGGCGATATTCAGCGCGCCGCTGCGGCCGTGGGCACGGCGCGCGATGCGGTGCGTCACACCTCGACGCAGGAAGCGACGTGGATGGTGCTGGCCGCACAGGCACTGGCGAAGGAATCGGAAAATGTCACGCTGACTGTGGATGGCGTTGCGCATAAAGGCGCACTGCACCGCAGCTGGCGCGGCCTCGCCGTGGAAGGCAAGCCGGTCACCATCGCCAACACGGGCACTGTTGCGGCGCAGATGGTTGTGTCTGTGTCCGGCAATCCGCTGCAGCCTGAACCTGCCTTATCGCAGGGCTATACCGTCGAGCGCAATTATTACCGGATGGATGGTGCGCCGGTGAATTTGGCGCAGCCCCTGCGCCAGAATGACCGTCTCGTCGTGGTCCTGAAAGTCACAGAGCAGCAGACCAAATATGCGCGCCTGTTGCTGGTAGATCGCTTGCCCGCCGGGCTGGAGATCGACAATCCCAATCTTGTCGATTCCGGTATTATCTCCGGGCTGCCCTGGCTGAAGCGCGCCATCGAGCCGGAAGTGACGGAATATCGCGATGACCGGTTTGTTGCGGCGTTTGATCGCGGTGGCAAACAGGATGCGAGCTTTACCGTGGCTTACATGGTACGCGCCGTTTCGCCGGGTAGCTATGTGCATCCCCCGGCTCTGGTCGAGGATATGTACAAGCCCGACCGTTTTGGCCGGACGGGATTCGGCACACTGGATATTACGGCGGCGCGTTGATCATGGGCCGGCGTACGCGCATCGCGGTGGTGATCGGCAGCAGCGCTTGTGCGCTGGCTGCGGCATGCGCGCTGTATGTGCATCAGCTTGGATCGCTCGATCTGTCGAAAATTCCCGCGCAATCGCCAACCGTGGTTGATCGGGACGGGCGCTTGTTGCGCGCCTTCACGACCGATGAAGGGCGCTGGCGGTTGCCAGTAGCCGCGCGCGAGATTGATCCGCGGTTTATCGAAATGCTGAAGGCGTTCGAGGACCGGCGTTTCGATTCGCATCGCGGCATTGATGCGCGCGCTGTGTTGCGCGCCGCATGGCAGATGTTGAGGCATGGCCGCGTTGTCTCCGGCGGTTCGACATTGACGATGCAGGTGGCGCGCCTGATCGAGCCGCGCGAGGAGCGGACGCTGGCGGCAAAGTTGCGGCAATTCGTGCGCGCTGTGCAACTGGAAGCGCGTTACAGCAAGCAGCAGATTCTCGATTTTTATGTCGCGCTCGCGCCCTACGGCGGCAATCTCGAAGGCGTGCGCGCTGCCAGTTTCGCATGGTTCGGCAAGGAGCCGCGCCGCTTGTCAATTGGCGAAGCGGCTTTGCTGGTCGCCTTGCCGCAATCACCGGAATTGCGCCGCCCCGATCGCTTCATGCAAGCTGCGCGTGCGGCCCGCGCCCGCGTTCTGTCTCAGGCGCAGACGCATGGCGTGATTTCAGAAGCCGAGGCGCATTACGCGGCGCTGGAACCGATGCCGGAGGCGCGAAAAATATTTCCGGCGCTGGCGGCCCATGCGGCTGATGCCGCGTTGCGTGCCCGCCCGCAGGACAAGCTTCATCGCCTGACCATTGATGCGCGCATGCAGGGGTCGCTGGAATCCTTGCTGCGCGAGCGCGTGGCGCGACTCAATGCCAGCCTGTCTGGCGCTATTCTGGTGGTTGATCACGCCACGGGCGAAGTCCGCGCGCATGTGGGCGGGCCGGATTTTCTCAATGCCGAGCGCGCTGGCGGTGTCGATATGGCCTTTGCCGTGCGCTCTCCCGGATCGGCGCTGAAGCCTTTTATTTTTGGACTGGCTTTTGAAAATGGCATCGCCCATCCCGAAACCGTTCTGGAGGATCGCCCGTCGCGCTTCGGCATTTATGCGCCGGAAAATTTCGACCAGACCTTTCAGGGCACGATCACCGCGCGCAAGGCATTGCAACATTCCCTCAATATTCCCGCCGTGGAATTGCTGGCCGATGTCGGGCCGCAGAAGCTGGTGACGCGATTGATGCAGGCGGGCGCAGGCATCACCATGCCGAAAGAGGGTGCGCCGGGCCTCGCCATTGGCCTTGGCGGCCTCGGCGTGCGCCTTGTGGATATGGCGCGGCTTTATGGCGGTCTCGCGCGTGGCGGTGAAACCGTGCCGCTGGTCTGGCGCGCCGATGCGGTGCGCGCACCGGGAGGCCAACGCCGATTGATGGACTCGGTGGCGGCCTTTTATGTCACGGATATTCTGCGCGGCGCGCCGCCGCCGGACACCGCGCCTGCTGGCCGTTTCGCCTTCAAGACTGGCACATCCTACGGTTACCGTGATGCATGGGCGGTGGGATATGACGCGCGGCACACGGTTGCGGTTTGGCTCGGCCGGCCCGATGGCGCGGCGGTGCCCGGATTGATTGCGCGCCAGATCGCCGCGCCTATTTTGTTCGATGCGTTCGCACGCATCGGCGTCGATACGGATTTTCCGCGTGCGCCGGCAGGGGTGCTGAATGCATCAACGGCGCAGCTGCCGCCGCCGCTGCGCCATCTGCGCAAGGATGCCCCGAAGACGCTTGCTGCGGTCACGCAAATTCCACTGCGCATCGCCTATCCGCCCGCCAATGCGCGCGTCGATCTGAATTTGACGCAAGGCGGTGAAAAAGAATCGCTGATTTTGAAAGCCAATGGCGGCACGCCGCCTTTCACATGGCTGGTCAATGGCGTGCCGATTGGCGAGGCCCATGCGCGCCGTCAGGCGCAATGGCTGCCCGATGGCGCAGGGTTCGCGCAGGTCTCGATCATCGATGCGCAGGGCGCTACCGATTCCGTGAAAATCCGGCTGGAGTAATCAGCGCCGTTTGGATTCGACGATAGCGACTGCAGCGGCAAACGCCTGCTCGCGATCCATTGCGCTGGTGTCCAGCATCACCGCATCCGCCGCCGGTTTTAACGGCGCTGCCGACCGCTCGGCATCCCGCGCGTCCCGTTTGCGAATATCCGTGAGAATGGTGTCGTAGGAAACGGCTTCACCGCGCCCCTGCGCTTCCCGGAAGCGACGGTCTGCGCGCACCTCGGATGAGGCCGTGACAAAAATTTTCACATCGGCCTGTGGCGCGATCACCGTACCGATATCACGGCCATCAAGCACTGCGCCGCCGGTTTGGTTGGCGAAGCGCTGCTGCAGTTCAATCAGTGCCGTCCGCACGGCGGGAATGGCGGCGACCACCGATGCGGCTTCGCCCATGTCAGCCCCGCGCAACCGCGTTTCATCAAGCCCATCAATCACGAGCGTCTGTGCCGCGTGCGTGGCGGCAGCTTCATCATGCAGTGTCTGACCCGCATCCATCACAGCGCGCGCTGTCGCACGGTAAAGCAGGCCGGTATCGAGATGCGGCAATTGAAAATGCGCCGCCAGCCGTTTGGACAGCGTGCCTTTGCCGGATGCAGCGGGGCCGTCGATGGCGATAATCATTCCAGCCTCACGCAAACTGCGCGCCGAGGCCGCGCATTATCGGAACGAAACTGGGAAAACTCGTGGCGATGAAGGCTGTATCATCGACTGTCACAGTAGAATCCGAAACACAGCCGAGGATCAGAAAACTCATGGCGATGCGATGATCCATATGCGTTTTCACCAGGCCGCCGCCTTTGACCGCGCCGCCGGTGACGATGAGATCGTCGCCTTCGATCCGCGCCATAACGCCATTGGCAATAAGGCCATCATAAACAGCAGCCAGCCGGTCGGATTCCTTGACGCGCAACTCGTGCAAACCGCGCATCCGTGTTTCACCAGTCGCAGCGGATGCTGCCACAGCGAGGATTGGATATTCGTCGATCATCGACGGCGCGCGCGCCGCCGGCACATCGACGCCACGCAAGGGCGCATAGCGCACGCGAATGTCGGCCACATCCTCGCCGCCCTCCTGCCGCCGGTTGGTTTCTTCAAGCGAAGCGCCCATTTCGCGCAGGGTGGTGAATAATCCCGTACGCAGCGGGTTGAGCATCACACCCTCAATCGTGACATCCGATCCCGGCGTGATCGCTGCCGCGACTATCGGAAACGCGGCAGAAGAGGGGTCAGCCGGCACAATGATGGGGCGCGGCTTCAGGTTGGGCTGGCCAGTCAATGTGATGCGCCGGCCATGGTCGCCATGCGGCTCCACCACAACCTCAGCGCCGAACCATGTC
>JBOFFO010000037.1:0-3374 GCA_051648665.1 Beijerinckiaceae bacterium
TCTTATGACCTGTTGGGCGGCCGGTTGCCTGCTGCGGTTGTGCATGCCAAGCCTTGTGGCTGAACCACGGTGCAACGCATTGCCATGAGCCAGACAACGACGCCTGTCCGCATTGCCGTCATGGGCGCAGGCCAGATCGGTCGCCGCCATATCGAACAGATCATGGCGGAGCCAATGGCGGCGCTGCATGCGATCATCGATCCGGCTGAAGAGGCAAAGGCAGTCGCAGCCGCGCATGCTGTGCCATGGTTCCCGGATTTGGCAGAGATGCTGGCGCAGGGGCGGCCCGATGGCGTTCTCATCGCCACGCCCAACAGGCTGCATCGCGCCCATGGGCTGGAGGCCGTCGCGGCTGGCTTGCCAGCGTTGGTCGAAAAGCCGTTGGCGGATACCATCGCCGATGGCGCCGCACTGGTGGCTGCGGCGGAGGCGGCGGGTGTGCCGCTGCTCACCGGCCACCATCGCCGTCACAACCCCATGATCCGTCGCGCGAAGGAAACGATTGAAGCGGGAAAGCTTGGCCGCATTGTCACCGTGCATGGCTTTTTCTGGCTGATGAAGCCGGACGATTATTTTGAGACCCCGTGGCGGCGCGCCAAGGGCGCTGGTCCGGTGCTGATGAATCTGATCCACGACATCGATCTGCTGCGTTATCTGTGCGGCGAAATCGAAGCGGTGCAGGCGTTTCAGGCCCGCACCATCCGGCAGAACGAGGTGGATGAAACAACCGCGCTGACGCTGCGCTTTGCCAGCGGCGCGCTTGGCACTGTCAATGTCTGCGATACGGTGGTGGCGCCCTGGAGCTGGGAGCAGACTACGGGCGAAAACCCCGCTTATCCGCACACCGGCGAGAATTGCTATTTCATCGGCGGAACCCATGGGTCGCTGTCGATTCCTGATCTGGCGCTGTGGCGCAATCCGGCCAAGCGAAGCTGGTGGGAGCCGTTCGAGGCCACGCGCATCGTGGCCGCTGTCGAAGACCCGTTGCGCTTGCAGATTCGCCAGTTCTGCCGCGTCATCCGGGGTGAGGAGCCGCCGCTGGTATCGGGCCGTGAAGGGTTGAACACCCTGAAGGTGATCGACGCCGTGTTCCGCGCAGCGCAATCGGGCCAAGCGGAAACCGTGTGAGCGGCGGAGGGCATGGCATGGTGCGCCCGTCCCCGGACATGCTAGCAATCGGTGGGATCGTCTCCATGAGGATTGTATGAAAACCGCCATCGCGACCGTCTGCGTTTCCGGCAACCTTCAGGAAAAGCTCGAAGCGATTGCTGCCGCCGGTTTCCGCGCGGTGGAGATTTTCGAAAATGATCTGATCGCCTTTCCTGGCTCACCGACCGATGTGCGGCGCATGTGCGCTGATCTGGGCCTGAGCATCATCACCTGCCAGCCGTTCCGCGATTTTGAGGGCATGCCCGACGCGCGCCGGCAGCGCACTTTCGACCGGGCCGAACGGAAATTCGATCTGCTGGCGGAACTGGGCACTGACCTGCTGTTCGTGTGCAGCAATGTCTCGCCGGAGTCTCAGGGCGGCATTGGCCGGCTGGCCGATGATTTTGCAGCACTCGGCGAGCGCGCCGCGAAACGCGCCATGCGCGTCGGATTCGAGGCGTTGGCGTGGGGCCGTCATGTCCATGATTATCGCGATGCTTGGGAAATTGTCCGCCGCGCTGACCGTAGCAATGTTGGTATTATTCTCGATACATTCCACATCCAGTCACGCGCCATCGATCTGAAGCCGATTGCCAACCTGCCGAAGGAGAAGATTTTCTTTGTGCAGGTGGCGGATGCGCCGCTGTTGCAGATGGATTATCTCTCGTGGAGCCGCCACTGGCGCTGCATGCCGGGGCAGGGCGAATTCGATCTCGCCGCTTTCATGGATAGGCTCGCGGAAACCGGCTACGACGATTACCTTTCGCTCGAAATTTTCAACGACCGGTTCCGCGCCGGTTCGGCGCGGTCCGTCGCGCTGGATGGTCATCGCTCGCTAATCTGGCTCATGGATCAGGCGACGCAGAAGCGTGGCAAGCCACTGTCCGGTGCAGTGACCATGCCGCCGCCGCAATCGGTTGAAGCTGTCGAATTCATCGAGTTTGCGGTTGATGAATCGGATCGTGCGCCATTTGAAAATCTCCTGCTGGCGCTGGGCTTTTCGCGTGTCGGCCAGCATCGCACCAAGGATGTGGCGCTGTGGCGGCAGGGCGACATCCGCATCGTCGTCAACAGCGACAAGGACGGGTTCGCGCATAGCTATCAGCTGACCCACGGCACGGCGGTGTGTGCACTGGCGCTGAAGGTGCAGGATGCCCGCGCCGTGATCGCGCGCGCCACGGCCTTGCGCGATTCGCCCTATGTGGGCGCAGTCGGCCCGGACGAGCTTGATATTCCGGCGGTGCGCGGCCTTGGCGGCAGCCTCGTCTATTTTGTCGATGAAAAGTCCGCACTGGGCCGCTGGTCGGAGGTTGATTTTGTCCCGGCGCCCTCCGCCGGACGCGACGCTGGATTGACGCGCGTCGATCACATATCCCAATCCATGCAGTACGAGGAAATGCTGACCTGGCTGTTGTTCTATGCCTCGCTGTTCGATGCGCGCAAGACGCCGAGCCAGGCGGTGATGGACCCGGGCGGCGTGGTGCAGAGTCAGGTGATCGAGAGCGGGCTTGCAGCGTCATCCGGCGGTTTACGGCTGGTGCTCAACGGTTCGCAAAGCCATCGCACGCTGTCCGCGCGCTTTATCACGGATTTCTTCGGGTCGGGCGTGCAGCACATCGCACTCGCCACCAAGGATATTCGCGCCACGGTGCGGCAATTGCAGGCAAATGGTGTCGATCTCTTGCCGATCCCGGAAAATTATTACGATGATCTCGAAGCGCGCAGCGATCTCGCGCCGGAGATGATCGACGCACTGAAAGCGCTGAATATCCTTTACGACCGGGATGCGAGCGGCACATTTTTTCAGGCTTACACCAACACGCTTGATGGCGGCTTCTTCTTCGAGATTATCCAGCGCGAAGGTTATGAAGGTTATGGCGCGCCGAACGCCGGCGTCAGGCTGGCCGCGCAGGCGCGGCTGGCCCGGCCCATCACCATGCCCCGCGCCTGAACCGCCGCATTATTGTTTGTGAGACAGCCATGACCACACCCTGCATCATCACCGTCGCCATCACCGGATCGGTCGCAACAAAAAAAGACAATCCGGCCGTGCCCGTGACGATCAGCGAGCAGGTGGAATCGACGCATGCATCGTTTGAAGCCGGGGCGGCCCTGCTGCACGCCCATGTGCGCAACGATGACCAGACGCCATCGTCGGACCCGGAAAAATTCGCCCGCCTGATGGAGGGTGTGAAAAAACATTGTCCGGGCATGATTATCCAGCT
>JBOFFO010000038.1:0-2515 GCA_051648665.1 Beijerinckiaceae bacterium
TAACCCCATTTTGAAGGAGAGCACCCATGGCTCGCGTCAAACGTGGCGTTACCAGTCACGCCAAGCACAAGAAGACCCTGAAGGCCGCCAAAGGTTTCTATGGCCGCCGCAAGAATACGATCCGCACCGCCAAGGCGGCCGTCGACAAGTCGATGCAATATGCGACGCGCGACCGCCGCATGAAGAAGCGCACCTTCCGCGCGCTCTGGATTCAGCGCCTCAACGCGGCGGTGCGTGAACATGGCATCACCTACTCCGCCTTCATCGCGATGCTGACGAAGGCGGGCATGGTCACCGACCGCAAGATGCTGTCGGAACTCGCGATTGCTGAACCGGCGGCGTTCACCGCGCTGGTCGAGAAGGTCAAGACCGCTTAATTGTTGATCATGGAAGAATTAGAAAACCCGGCAGCATTGCCGGGTTTTTTGTTGGCCGAATTTTTTGCGCAGATAGAGTGCGTTACATCCGGCCAAACACGATCAGCGGATTTTTCTGGCCATCGAGCAGAAACAATTTCTGCCGCGCTGCATCGATGCGCCAGAATTTCACCGCAGCCAGCGCATCGAAAAACTTTCGCTCCTGCGCCATCGCAGCCGGCGTGCAGGCCATCTTCGTGCTGGCGATCTGCCCAAACGAAATGGCATTATCCTTGATAACCGCCCGTCCGGTCATGTGGTTGCAGCCGCCGCTGCCGCTCACCGTGCCATCGGCGTCGAGTTGCAGCACGCTCTGCAACCGGTCCATGACGCCGCCGCCGCGAATATCCTCGGCCAGCCACCGTCCCGCCGGAGAAGTGGATTGCACCGGCGCCGGCGGAGTGCTGGTGACGCGCGTGACAAGAATTTCCGGTTGCGGTGACTGAAACGCCGGGTAGTGCTCCGTTGAAATAAACATCAGCGTTTTGCCAACGGTAATGCGGGCCTGCAGCGCAGTGGTCAGACCCGGCCTGATCCGCGCCGTGTCATAGCGCAGCGTGAACGGCGTCACGCCGCCGCGCACGGGAACCACGGTGCGCGCCAGCGTTACGGATGGCGCGTCGGCGCGCGACACATCCACGAGTTTCACTTCGACCCGCGCTCCCGGCGGCAGCAGCATGCGTTCGCGATACATGACGGTGCCGCTGAGTGTCGCAGGCGCGGCCTGCGCCAGTGGTGCTGCGGCGCATGCAGCCGCGAGCGATGTGAGAAAAAGGCGCTTGTCCACGGCAGCTCCCTCCATTTGGCGATCGAAGGGTGCTGTGTAATCGCCAGCGCATGAATGACAGCCGAATAGCAGCGCAATCAGCCTTGCACGAAACGGAACGCGCCGTCTTTCGCCTCTGCACGCCCAAGACCCGGTGACGGCAGATGATAGCCGATAAAGGCCAATTTATCCCGCGCGAACTCGTCCAGCAATTTCTTGCGCGTCGCCGCGCCTTGCGCCGGGTCGAAATCAATCGGGTTGGCCCAGTCTGGTTTCTGGAAGGAAATAATCGGGTGCGTCAGCGCATCGCCCAGCACCACCACGGTTTCTGTTCGCGAGAATACAGCGAAATGCACATGCCCCGGCGTATGGCCGGGCGATTCCATCGCCAGAAGGCCCGGCGCAATTTCCTGCCGTGGCTTGAAGCGCGTCAGCTTGTCGCCCAGCGTCTTGAACACGCGCTGCGCACCAGCCGCGAAGGATTTCCGGTCCTCCGGCAGTTTTCCATACACATCCGCATTGGCCCAGAATGCGAACTCTGTTTCACTGATGCCGAACGTCGCATTGGGAAAGGTGGAATCATCCATCGCATCCACCGCGCCCCAGAGATGGTCGGGATGCGCATGGGTGAAAAACACCCGCTTGATTTTCGCCCGGTCGATTCCCGCCGCATCAAGATTGTCCGCGAGCTTGCCCGATCCTTCGAGAAACCGTTCGCCCGATCCTGCGTCGAGCAAAGTGTATTCATCGCCATCTTTAATGAGCGTGACATTGAGGACGTTGCGGCCCGTCGGCGTGAAGTTCGCCGCCGTGAACAGCGCCTGCACCTCGGCCTCCGGCACATCCCGGAAGGTGCCGGGCGGCACGGCAAAGCTGCCATCGGAGATGACCAGAATGTCGCGCGTGCCGACCTTCGCAATCGTGCGCGCCTCAACCTTGCCCGGCAGCATCACCGCTGCGCCTGCCGCCGTTGCCCCTGCCAAAGCCTGCCGGCGTGTCATGCTCGTCATGGTGGATCCCCGTTATCGCATTCAATCTTTGCAATACATTGTGCGGCAGTGCGTCGCGCGGCGCAAGGCGGTGAAGGCGTGTTGACTCCGCCCCGGGGCGCGACACCGCGTCCCCTTGCCAGCGCGGGCGGCAGGCGCGACGGGAGGGCAGAGGATTGATAGTTATGTCCACGGCCCCGCCCACCCTCCGCTCCGCGCCTACCCCGCCGATGCCATTCGTGCGCGAGACGATCAGCGAGGCTGACCTCGTCCGGCTGGTCCATACTTTTTATGACCGTGTGCGCGCCGATGCGGTGCTGGGACCAATCTTCAACGCCCAGATC
>JBOFFO010000039.1:0-1577 GCA_051648665.1 Beijerinckiaceae bacterium
AACCCGGCCCTGTGCCTGACCGCGCTTGCCGCCATCGCGCACCGGTGAAACCATGCCGCCGCCTGTGGATTCCCGGAAACAATGGCTGCCCATGACCCACCTTGCCGACCTCAGCGCTGCCGCGCTCGCCGCTGCCTACGCCAAAAAAACACTCTCGCCGGTTGAGGCCGCGCACGCCGCGCTCGACCGCATCGCCGCCTGTGAGCCGGTCCTCAATGCGATGTATCTGGTGCAGGCGGAACAGGCGCTGGCGCAGGCAAAAGCCAGCGAAAAACGCTGGATGAAAGGCAAGCCGCTGTCGGCCATCGATGGCGTGCCGGCCACGCTGAAGGAAAATCTCTACACCAAGGGCGATCCCGCCCCCATCGGCACCGCAGCGATGGACCTGACGCCGAAGCCGGCGGATTCCCCCGTCGCGGCGCGGATGCGCGAGGCCGGCAGCGTCATGCTCGGCAAAACGACGATGCCCGATTACGGCATGCTTTCCTCCGGCCTGTCCTCGATTCATGGCGTGACCCGCAACCCGTGGAACCCGGCCTGCAACACCTCCGGCTCGTCATCGGGCGCGGGCGCAGCCGCCGCTGCCGGATACGGACCCTTGCATGTCGGCACCGATATCGGCGGCTCGGTGCGGCTGCCCGCCGCCCACAATGGGTTGTTCGGATTAAAGCCTTCGCTGGGCCGCGTGCCGGTCAATCCGCCCTTCATGGGCCGCATCGCCGGGCCGATGACGCGCACGGTGATGGACGGCGCATTGCTGATGGATGTGATCAGCCGCCCCGATGTGCGCGATTTCATGAGCCTGCCCGATGCGCCGCGCCATTACGCGGAAAAACTCAACGGCCTGCGGCTGAAGGGCCTGCGCATCGGCCTGCTCACCGACATGGGCGTCGGCCTGAAACCCGACCGCGCCATCGTTGCCGCCGTGAAGGATTGCGCGAAAGCGCTGGAACAGGCCGGCGCGATTATCACGCCGATGAAGAGTTATGTCACACCGGCCATGCTGGAAGGCATGTTCGTCTTTTTTGAATCCCGCTCCGGCAACGACATCCGCAAACTGAGCGCAAAAACCGCCGGAAAAATCCTGCCCTATGTGCTGGAATGGGCGACCTACCGCTCCGCCAATTTCTCCGGCGATGACGTGATGGACGCCTATAACGCCGTGCATGCCATGCGCGAGGCGACAGTGAATGCGATCGGCGCTTTCGATTTCGTGCTGTGCCCGACGACGCCCGTGGTGTCCTACCCAGCAGAAGCCGCCTCGCCCACCAACGACCCGCACAATGCGCTGGCGCATATCGCTTTCACCGTCGCCGCCAACATGAGCGAGCAGCCCGCCGCCGCGATCAACTGGAATTTCACGAAAGACGGCCTGCCGCTCGGCGTGCAGCTCATCGGCCAGCGCTTCGATGATCTCGGCGTCATGCGCCTTGCCCGTGCCGTGGAAAAATTACGGCCACCGCAAAGGCCGTGGCCGGTGGTGGCATAATTCACAAACTCTCCGTCATGGCCGGACTTGTTCCGGCCATCCACGTCTTTCTTCTGGCATTCCAAGCAAGGCGTGGATGCCCGCGACC